>JACDEK010000097.1 GCA_013816445.1 Candidatus Saccharimonadota bacterium | reverse complement strand
GTACTATCTTAAGCCCAGACTGGTTAAAATAGAATGTATAAATGTGTCCCAGCCACCTCGAATACTTGCCACAACTTGATCCCAACCAGAGGGTTTATTCGGTTCAAACGTATTGAGAGTGGTTTTACCATCTACCGAGGTGGTTAGAGTATCTTTGTTTGTACTATCAGAAGTGATAGTGATGTTCGGCTGCACACCTCCTTCAGACCTAGTTGTTTGAGTAGCATTTCTAGCTGGTGTGCCAGCTGATGATGACTTTTGTTGTTGCTGTGATGACTGCTGAACTGGAGCTGGTATCTTATAACCAACAGATGCTTGAGCAAAAGCGTAGCCCAGCGCCAACTCACCCACATTTGAGAGGTGGATGTTGAGTCCGTGGCGAGGTAGTGAAATAGTATCAGAAATCTTAACATTTGCGACAGTATCGGCAACCTTTTGTTGAGCAGCTCGTACTTGTTGATCGGCCGCAGTAAGAGTAATACAATCTACTGAACCGCATGGATTCACTCTTATAAGATTCTGTGCAGTTTGAATCCAAGCTGCTATCGATGTCTTGGCCAGCACAAACGGTGCATCTGCACGCAAACCTAAATCAGTATGAGCTGCCATAACAAGATCTCTCAGGTTTGCTTCATATAGCGGTGCTTTCTCTGGTACGACATCAGCCTCACCTTGCACCCAGTAGAACCCATCAACTGACGACGTAGCACCCTGGGCTGTAACCCATTCATTTAGACTTTTTAGCCGACTCTTTAAGAAAAAGAAGGCTTCATTATTACTATGCACGTTCCAGTCCATAATTTTCGAATCTTGTGCCAAACCAAGTCCTCCAAAAGTTACTTTCAGGATTATTATATTACGGCGACCTTGATCATATAGACCACGCGCCAGACCAACTTCAGGACCAAAGGTTGCTTGATTCTTGCTGTATTTTGTAGCTGGATCACCAATCGATTTCAATACTGCCGGTGGTGGTCCAGAATAGCCAGCCAAATTACTCCACACTAATTTTGTTTCACTATCTGCCGAGTGAGTCTTGGCGCCAAACAGATCAAAGTTACTAGCCGGATCATAAACATAGGCTTCAGCGCCATCGGCATTAGACTGACCAGCCACGATAATTATAGAATAATTTGGCTTGGTAGCTGCTCTAGATTTAAGAATAATAAAGGTTCCAAACAACACAAATAAAACAGCAAATATACCAATACTCCAGATACTAAAACTTATCTTAGGCTTTTGCTGTATTGTTTTTTTACTACGAGAACGTCGTGTTGATTTTTGCATAAGTAATATCGCTCTTTTTCATTGTACCCCAAATAAAGTTTGGGTCGTTTGAGACATTATTATTTCTCGGTAATTTTTGTTACAACAGCTGGCCAGAATGCATTTTGCCATATCTCGTAACCTCTGTTGTTAGGATGAAACAGATCTATTGAATAGTTGAGCCATGAGTCGTTTTTTTTCGTCTCGTCTTGTAAGTCAACGAGGTTTAAGTTATGTTCTTCTGCTAACTGAGCGATGATAGTACTAGCAATAATTGCCTCTGAGTTCTTGCGTATTCTTCCGCCGAAATATGGAATATTTGCTACTATAGTTTCTTTTGGCAGTGCTTTTGCTAAAGTCTCATACTGCTCTTCGAAAAGTTTTGCATTAAATACATTCGCCACATCGTTACCCCCTACTTCTACAATTACAATGTCGGGGTTGTATTTGCTGAGCAGTGGTAGCTGAGTATCAATAACGTCTTTCACACGTGCACCTGACACACTTAAATTCACCACTCGAACTTTCTTACTACTTGTGCGTTCTATTTTGCTAGCAATCTGACCAACATATCCCTGCTCTGGTTTACTTGCACCAATAGCTTGGGCAGCTGAATCTCCGAGTACAACTAAGGTTAGATTACCCTGCTCTTGTGCACGAGACTGCCAATACTTCTTGTACGAACTTATACTGTTTTTTAGGAAGTAAAGCTGAACAAAGATAACCACCAGAATAATGAATAGTATAATAGGAAGAATGAATAATACACGCATAGAGTAAGTATACACTTCTGATTCAATTTATGGCTAGCTCTGACATAGTATTAGTAGTGATACGGGATAGTATTAATTTAAAGGTATAATTTAGAACCTTAATTTACTTTATCTGCAAAAACTACCAAACGTTTTGAAAATCGATTAATGTTTTTATCCCAAGCTCCTGTGCAAGTTATTAAGTTAAGATGCGACGCATCTACACTGTTAAATACTTCATCAGGATGGTCGTTTTGATTATATATTTTACTATTTTTTACAACAAAAGAAATTGTCTCTCCTTTATCGTTCACAATAGACAAGGTATCGCCATTACTTAGTTTATTAAGATTGGCAAACACTCCTGGCTCTCCCTTTGGCCCATCTAGATGACCGTCAATCACTGAGCTACCCAAATTTCCGGGTATAGTTCCGTATTTGTACCAGCCTACATTCACTACATTATTTGGCACATCCATCTCTCCTGTTACTGTAAGCCCCATGTCTTCTACTGATGCATTAACTTTTATTTTTGGAATTATTAGACGAACTGGCAGACCAGTTTTCGTCTCCTGGCCAGACGATGCTTTGGCAAATATATCATTAGCGGCTGGCCGATACGATTTTTGTAGATATCGCGGCATCGTAAAAGTAACAATTATTAGAAGAGCCGCTCCCCCCAGAGCGGCTACCAGCAAACCAAGTTTACGACTCTTTTTAGGCTTGTTCGCTATCAAAGTCAGCTATTTTACGCTTTTTACGAATTAGATATATAGCCGGTGTGGCTACAATAGCTACAAACGGTAGGCTCCATAGTGGAATACCTAAATGATTCTGCGATGAAATGCCTGTATTTGGTAAGCCGGGGGTAGTACCGCCACTAGTACCGCCACTAGTTCCGCCACCACTACTACCACTACATTGTGGCCCACTAATTGTATTGCCATTTAACGTTACTGT
>JACDEK010000096.1 GCA_013816445.1 Candidatus Saccharimonadota bacterium | reverse complement strand
ATTGCAATCTCTGGGTTCTGCAGCGTGATCTTTAGTCCATTAAATGTAGTAACATAGTCCAAGAAGGGTAGATCAATTCTCATTCTTGGAATTGCCGACACCGGATTGCCGGAAGAGTCCTTCAGTCGCTCAGAGTATTTCTGTAGCGGCATGCAGTCGCTATAGCCGATCCATGAACCCCCTTTTAATCTACCATCTGCGCTTCCGAGAAATACCGTTTGGGTATTAGCTCCAAGCTCTTTGTCGTTATTTTCTCCCACCCAACACGTAGTAAGTATGTCATCTCCACCGGAAGCTGCCTGCTCATTATGCAGAACAACAACCTTGCCGCCAGAAAATACTGCGTTTGATCCATATCGCAAACGAGTCTGGTCTGTAAGCGTCAACTAAAGCCATATTGAGTTAATTAAGGCTTTGGCCTGTAACTCATCAGCCATTGATCAGGGAGAAGTTCGTGTAGTTTTTGTGAGTTGTGACTCATAAGTCTACGCATGATATCTTCAAGGTATTCTCGAGGATTGGCTCCCACCGCACGGCAAGTTTGAACAAGTGAGTAAATGATAGCTGAGGCTTTACCGCCATCTTCACTTCCAACAAAGAGCCAGTTTTTTCTACCTATAGCCAATGGACGCACCGCTCGTTCTGCAACGTTGTTGTCTAGCCGAGCAAAGGCGTGATTTGTATAGTTTTTTAGGTGTGGTATTAGCCCACAGAAGTAGCCTAATGCCTCACGAAATTTGGATTTTGGTAGAAGCTTGCCATCTACGAGCCTCGATTTTATTTTTGTAATCAGCTCATCAATAATTGGTATTTCTATATCTTGGCGTATTCGTAAACGTTCTTCCTCGGATCGAGCCCAAGCTACATTTTCTAGCATAAAGAGGTAGCGGATCTTTCGAAGTGCCCAGGCTCGAAAATCGGGATCTCCCGTTTCAGCTTCAAAAAACTTTCGTCGTATGTGGACCCAGCAAGGACACCAGATGATTTTTTTAGCGTTTGCTAAAGCTTCATAAGCCCCATATTTGTCAGAGTGAAGTACTTCATTATATCCTTGAAGGATTTTTTCCACATTGGCGTGCTTGCGATTGGTATAAAAATCGTATACTCGGTAACAAGGGTCTTTTTGTTTGCCCCCGCACATAACCCACATATAGGCTTGGTGGGTTTTACCTTTACCGGGATCTAGCATGTCGACTGGTGTTTCATCAATAAAGACATTACCACTTGCTAAAATTTGACTAACCATTTCTTTATAGAGCGGCTCTAGTGCTAAACCAACACGATTTACCCATAAAGACATTGTTTGGCGGCTAATTTTGATGCCTTCACGAGAAAGTATTTCTTGCTGACGATAAAGAGGAAGGTGATCGGCAAATTTTTTCGTGAGGATATCAGCAAGGAAGCTTTCATCAGCTTGGCATCTTACAAGAAGGCCTTCTGGTAAAGAAGCTACCTTAATACCACCAGAGCTTTCTTGAGGAAGGGCATATTTAGGTCGGACTATTTCTTTGATAAAGTAACTGCCTGGCTTATGAGCAAGCTTGAGAGTTATCTCTTCACCGATTTTTACAAGAGGCTTCCCTGTTTCTGAGCAGACTTTTTCTTCTTCTGGAATATCGATAACTTGGCGCTCTACAGGAAGATCAGGAGATAGCTGGATTTTATCTTTTCCATCGCGGTTTGATTTTCTTCTGTCATGTGCTGGAACTTTTTGCTTTTCTTCAGGTGTGGTATTTTCTAGATCACCAAAGCCATCGAGTAGAAGCTGGGATTCGTTGAGGTTTTTTACTATTTTTTCAGAACGCTTACCGAAGATTTGTCTTTTGTACCACTCAACTTGTTCTTCAAGATAGGCGTTTGATTCACGCAAGCATGCGTTCTCTTTTATTAGAGCAACGACGCCTTTTTCATCTTTTGGAAGTGTGATTTCTGGTTTCATATGGGCTAAATATTACCACAAAAACACAATATTTTGGAACAAAAAAATCATAAAAAAGTGCCTTTTTAAGATATCCTGAAGCGCTTTTGGATGCGTTTTGGCGTCACTCCTTCAAGCAGCATTAAAAAGTCTTTGCGCTCTATAATAACGTCATCATTATGGCGTTTTGGGTAGCTTCCTTTTTCTAGTCTTTTATACCAGATGGCAAGACCATCGATATCCCAGTAAAGCACTTTAAGGCGATCTCTTTTCCAGTTAAGAAAAACAAAATAGGCCCCTGTTGTCAGCTCACCTGTGAAGGCGCTTTCAACAAGGCCACTTAAACTTTCAAAGCCTTTACGCATGTCTATCGTCTCTCGAAATAGAAAAATACGAGTGGCTGCACCAATAGCCAACATCAGAGCTTCTCCATAACTTTTAAGCAACTTAGTAGTGTTGAGGGATCAAAGTCTTTTTGAAGCTTAAGGCTGAAGTTATGATATTGAATTTCCAGTCCAGAAAGCGTCAGGCGCTGATCTAAAAGCTCAACAAATGAAGAGTTAGGCGCCTGCGGCCCTGGGCAAAATGGGTTTACGAGGCGTGTTTTTCGGTAAATGAACTTCTTGTAAGGGATATTTTGTTTTAGGCACCAGGATTTCGCGCTCATGTTGCTTTGTTGCCATTCTTTGATGAGCTCTAGCCAATCTTCTGGGCTGCGGTTGATTTCGTCTTGTTTCATACTTTCCTCTGTTTAAATTTAGAGAAAAATAACACAGAAGAAATTCAGTGAACAGATGGGCTTAATTGACGCTTACCCTTTTTTTGCCCTCACTTCCTTTTCTTAAATCCACTTCTAAGGTCTACACTCCCCAAAACAATACTTCCGTAATAGATATCGTACATTCCTATATCTGTTTGTTTTATCCCTACATATTCTCCATATAACGTTTCACCAATAAAGTAATTCTTCCCTAGAAATGCAATAGATCCACATTTCATGACCTTGCGCTTTTCGTAGATATCATCGTATTCTGGTGATCTCAATTTTCCATCCCACTTTCGAGATGAATTAGTAT
>JACDEK010000095.1 GCA_013816445.1 Candidatus Saccharimonadota bacterium | reverse complement strand
AGACCCAGATAAGTTTATGCACCTAGTCAAAGCCGGGTTTGGTGAAAAACGTAAAACTTTACGCAATAGTCTAGCGGGCGGATTAAGAATGAATGCTGGTGAGGTTGGAAAGCTCCTTACAAAAGCTAAGCTACCAGAAAATGCACGTGCTCAAGAGCTAAGTTTTGATCAATGGTATCAGTTGTATAAAGAATTTTTAAATAGCTTGTAGTATTTTTTATAAATACTAATATCCAGTGTGTATTGTATAGGCTAAAATCTAAGTAGCTTATGGTAGAATAAGCATATGAAATATGACTACAAACGGCGTCATCTGCGGGCAGGTCTAGCGGTATTTTTTGGTATTGTATTGATTTTCTTGGCGATTCCCTGGCATACTCAGGCTTCAACAGAATTTAATTATGATGTTAATTCTGTCTATATTGTTAACTCAGATTCTTCTACTCGAGTAGAAGAATCGTATACAGTTTCAAATAACGCTGATAATAAATATCTTGACAGTATTCAGCTTTCTACACCTGTAGAAGATACAAAAAACATCTCTGTAGAATATACAGACGGCACAAGTATTCCTTTTACTGTTGAGAAAAAAACCGCTGATAACCAAGGGTATAATTATGAATATTCTGAGATAAGTATTAAGTTTTCTCGGCGCAATGTTGGTAGAAACAGCCATTGGGGCTTTGTTGTTAGCTATGATACAAATAAGCTCATAGAAACGAAGGGGAGTGCTCATACATTTAATATTCCCTCTGTCCCTCAAGAGAATGGCAGTGATTATTCTGTAGAGATTGTCGTACCTGAAAACTTCGGTACATTGCATACTACAGGCACTAGGCCAATTAAAATTGGTACTAAAAAAGGCCAAACCCGCTATAAATTTGAAAACAAACAGCAACTCAAAAAATCTATCTTATTGGTTTTTGGTGACAGTACTCTCTATGAAGTGAACTATAATTTTCCATTAAAAAACGACAGTAGTTTTGGCTCGACCTTTACGGTTACTTTGCCTCCAAATACTTCGGGGCAGCAAGTGATAGTACAGCAGCTTGATCCACAGCCTAAATCTACTAGTCTTGACCCTGACGGAAATATTTTGGCTGACTATGATGTACCACCCAGAACAAATATCACCGTTAAAACTAATATTATTGGCATTGTAAGTTATCTTGACTACAACCTCAACGCCAGTGGTACAAAAGCAGAGATACCCAAAGATTTGGTTGCTCGCTACACCAAGCCTCAGCAGTATTGGCCAAGTGATAACCCTCAAATTATGAATAAAGCTCGTGAACTTACTGCCGACAAGAAAACGGTCGCAGAACAAGTGCGAGCAATTAATAACTATGTAGTTGATACCTTGAGTTATAATAATGAAAAAATAAAATACAATATTCGCCAGGGTGGGCTGAAGGCCCTTCAGAACCCTAGTAATGCTGTATGTCTAGAATATTCAGACTTAAGTATTAGCCTCTTGAGAGCTGCAGGTATTCCTTCGCGTATGCCGATTGGGTATGGGTATTCAGGGAGCCTCAAGCAGTCAAATTCGGTATCTGACTCACTGCATTCTTGGGTACAGGCCTATGTTCCGGGTATTGGCTGGATGAATGTTGACCCTACTTGGAGCGAGAAATTTAATAATTTTGGTTCAAGTGATCTTGATCATTTTGCATTTGCTATCTGGGGGGTGAATGATAGTCGGCCTGCCCCAGTGATGCGTAATGGTGGTGATATAAATTATCAGTATGAGGCAACAACGATTAGTTATCGCTCAACTCCGCCAGTATTGCAGCCCCAAAGTCAATTATCAGTTAATAAATGGCTTGTACTGCCGTTTATTGCTCTGACAAAATATGATATTCAGGCACCAACCGATACAGCCGGAGACAATTATGTATTGCGTACGCGCCAAGGTAGCAGGGTAGATGTGGCCGACCTTGGGTCGCTTGCACCTAAGCAAAAAATTACTCGCTGGTCAGCCGTAATAGGTTCTACTGCTTTCGGCTCACTAAATGCAGATTTTACACAAAACGGTAATAATTCATTAGTACTTGCCAGTACAAAAGTGAGCTCAGTCGGATGGCCTATGTGGTTAGTCATAGGGCTACTGACTGGAATTATTATCTGGAGAGTGGTAAGATCCAATCTGAAAAGAAAACCGACAAGTAGTGAAGAAATAGCCAAGCCAATTACAGCACCAATCCCTACTATTCAAAATAACCAAACTGAAAACGAGCCAAAAAATGAAAAACGAGCCAAAAAATAAATTCTACGTCACTACCTCAATACCCTACGTAAATGATAAGCCACATATTGGGCATCTTTTAGAATTTGTTCAGGCCGACACACTTGCGCGCTATCACCGAGGTAAAGGCGAAGACACGTTCTTGTTGACTGGAACTGACGAACACGGTCAAAAGATTTTTGAGGCAGCTGCAAAGCTTGGAGAAGATACCAAAGAATTTGCCGGTAAAAACTCAGATGAGTTTCGTAAGCTTGCTGAAGCAATCGGTATGAGTAATGATTACTTTGTACGTACTACTGATGACCGCCATAAGCTGGCCGCTCAAAAACTATGGCAAGCTTGTGAGAAAGATATTTATAAAGGTGAGTATGAGGGTTTGTATTGTGTTGGCTGTGAGCGCTATTATACCGAGTCAGAAGCTGAAGATGAATGCTGCCCAATACACAAAACCAAGCTCTCAAAGCTAAAAATGGAAAGCTACTTCTTTGCTCAGTCAAAGTATAAAGACAAGCTCTTAACTCTTATTAATACTGGAGAGTTTAGAATATTGCCTGAGAAACGCAAAAACGAGATGCTTACTTTTATTGAAAACTTAACAGACGTAAGTATTAGTCGACCAAAGATTCAACTTGAGTGGGGAGTTGAAGTTCCGGGTGATAGCGAACACGTAATGTACGTGTGGTTTGATGCTCTCAGTAATTATATTTCTGCCATTGGCTATGCTGATGACTCTAAAATGTTTGAAAAATTTTGGCCAGCAGATGTACATGTGGTTGGTAAAGATATTGCTCGTTTTCACACTATATTATGGC
>JACDEK010000094.1 GCA_013816445.1 Candidatus Saccharimonadota bacterium | reverse complement strand
AGACATACTTGTTGATACCTTTCAGGGTTTAGACACAACCGCCCCGTATACTCAAATGAAAGACGGTGCATCTCCTAATTATTACAATGTACGCCTTTACGCTCGTAACAGCACCGACAGACGAGTAGCCGTCGGAACGAGAAAAGGCCCAAGTTTTTATACAGTGCCTCTAGGCGAAGCAGTAGATCAGCAGCAAACTTCAGTGACTGGTGCTAGTGACCAAACAATCACTGAGACTACATGGGTTGGTGGCAAGTTTACTGCTGGAGTATCAGGAAGATTATCTAAGGTTGAACTTAATGTTAAGCTCGGCACTACCCCAACGCAACACTTAATAGTAAAAGTTTATTCAGATAGTGCTGGTTCACCAGGAACTCTTATGGCGACCTCTAGTGTTTTACTAGGAGATGCAACTACTTCCTATGCTTATGAGACTGCAAGATTCATAGAAGCTCCAGTGATTGCTTCTGGCACAGCCTACTGGATAGTTTGTAGCCAACAAAAGGGTGGTGCTGGTAACTGGATGTGGTCTACTACCACAACGGCAACAACTTCTAAAACCTCTACTAACTCTGGTGGTACCTGGGGTGCGACCAGTTTTGATTTGAACTTGAAGACCTATGTGTCTACTAGCAGTAAGTTTATGGGCGGGCTAAGATTCACCCCATCGTCAGGCACAAACAAAACTGTTATAGCTCACGGGACATCTGCCTACAGCGTAAACGACCTAACAGGGGCTACTACGTTGATAGAAACAGGGCTATCGGCTAGTGCAACAGATTATTATTTTGACCAGTCAGACGATAAGCTTTTTTACACAAACGGTTACGATGCGCCTCGCTATTGGAACGGCACTACAGTAACAGCCCTGACTAGTTACCTTGGTGCTGGGAAGTTTATAGCTTTCCACAAGAACAGGTTATTCACAGTAGATCCTACCGACCCAACAAAGGTTAAGTACTCTGAACTCGGAGATTACGCAGCTTCACAGTCTACTAACTTCTTCTACGCACCATCTCCTAAATCTGGCGACCCTGTAGTAGGATTGCATGTTTTCCAAGACAACCTACTAGTATTTACTCGCAAGACTAAGTACGTTCTTTACGGTGATGACCCAGGCAACTTCGTACTCAGGCAGTCATCAGGTAAAAGAGGTGCTGTTAGCCAAAATGTTATCCAAAGTGATCCGAACTACGTCTATTACCTGTCAGATAATGGGGTCTATCGCTACAACGGTTCTGCTGATGAATTGATGTCTGACACGATACAGACTGAGGTAGACAGTATGAACGATAAAACAAAAGCGAGTGCTGTCATACAGAACAATTACTATAGGCTCTACTACCCCAGCCAAACTAGCCCTACTTCTGATGCTTCTATATTATGGGACACACTAAACAAATTCTGGCTAAGAGATACTGGGACTTATGTCTACAGACCGTTTGTACTAGAAGATGACACTCTGATTGAAGGCTCTTCAGTAGTCGGACAATTATTCTATGCTGAGACACAGTACTCAGATATGGGTAGACCTATCGAATTTGTATACTGGACTAAGTGCTTTGGCGACGGTATTCGTAAGATTCTGCTTAGACGGGTAGTGCCATCTATTCGCCTACAAACCCAACCTTACGACCTAGATGTAATGATAGATGTAGACCAGAGGAATACAGCTAGTATCGGGTACACAGTAGACGCACAAGCATCGGGCTCAAAATGGGGGGCTGGCTCACCTACTAACTGGGGGGCTGGTTCGACTGTCCTGTGGGGTAGCGCCACAGTTTCTAGCCCAACCGTGATGACTGGTACAGAAGCATACTGGCATCAGATAAGATTTGAACACACTGGGGTAGATACTCCTGTAGAGATATTAAGTTACTTATTGCAAATAAGAGTTAGACGTACCGAGTAGCTATGGCTGGATTTAGAGCTTTAACGCCAAACATTAACATCAACACAACATCTGGTCAACTTCGTACTGAACTACTAAACACCTTTACTAGGCTAGATGGGCAGTTGAGCTCATCACCATATAGGATTGGCTCAATGGTTGGCCCTGTTGGTAACAGTACTGGTGCTGAATCTACTCTAGCGTCTACTACTATAAGCATAGGGACTCTGGCTAAACAAGAGAGTTCCATACTCATATTTGCTTGTGGTAAGACAAACGTCAACGCCAATGTCAAAACGCTCAAACTAAAGTTCGGTACGGCAGAACTGTTCACTACTGGTGCTACGGCATTTAACGGAGTGGACTGGACTATGAACGCCGAACTAGTCAGAACGTCAGCTACTACACAGACTGCTTGGGTTCAGTTTTTTTCCACAGCAACCCTCACCCAGAAAGTCACCGTGTCCACCGTATCTGTAGATTTAGCCCAAAACCAGACACTAACAATCAGAGGAGAAGGAGTAGCAGCTAATGATATATCGCTGTACTATTGGAAGAATATACTATTAACGTAACTATTGTTATTTACGAACATTATACATATAATAAAACTAATTGGGCTGAAGGAACGGAATCATGGCAAGAGCACTATCTGAGATCCTCACCGAGCTAAACTCAGTCTACAACCCACAAAGACAAAGACAGAACGATTTATACAATCAGTCTATAAACGACACTAACCCTATGGAACAAGCTGATCTAGGTGGGCTTGAGGCTGCTAAAACAAGTTCATTTAAGCAAATAGACACGGGAGCAAACCGCAGAGGTATGCTTTTCTCTGGTGTCCCACTAGCAGAACAAGCTCAGTATGTTGGGCAGTCTTACCTGCCTGGAGTCGCTAACTTAAAAAATAGATATGCCGAAATACGAGGCAACCTAAAATCCTCACTAGTATCAGCATTAGGAAACTTAGATGTAGAACAGAACAAATATGGTAGAGACATTTACGGGCAAGAAGTTGCTAGAGATCAAGAAGCTGCAAGACTCGCTGAAGAACGACGACAGTTTGACGAAAGACTAGCTGCATCACAGAGAGCTGACGCTGCATCACGAGGTGGTGGCGGTGGCAATAGTAACGGGTTCAATTTTAATGGAAACAATCCTCCACCCAATACA
>JACDEK010000032.1 GCA_013816445.1 Candidatus Saccharimonadota bacterium | reverse complement strand
ACTAACAAATACACACCATATATAACTAATTGAAGTAATATATTTGATTTATGAGTAGTCTCTTGAGAATTGTTGTTTTCTGATGAAGGAATATTTGGCATTATATCTCTTTCGTTACACTACTATTATACACCCTTGTAATCATGTATTGATACGAGATATGTATCTTAAGTATTTTTGACATCCATATATAAATACACTACGATTACGGTAAGAAAACTGCACCTTAAAAGGAGCTGCGCAATGCACAACAAGCCAGGTAGCTCAATTCTGAATCTTAGTCAGCAAATTATAGGCGTATACTTCTGGCAATACTTTGAAGTAAAAATCGTTAAAATCGTTTTTTTACGCAAAATAATGGCACAAACACCCAAAAAAATTCATATCGGGGAATTTGGTGAAAACTTAACTTATCCCTGCGAGCCACCAAATAAAAAATATGATACAAAAGATCATG
This sequence comes from Candidatus Saccharimonadota bacterium, assembly GCA_013816445.1. Lineage (GTDB taxonomy): Bacteria > Patescibacteriota > Saccharimonadia > CAILAD01 > BJGX01 > CAILAD01. Next base: position 8,796 of record JACDEK010000032.1, on the reverse strand, counting down.
TCGAGGGCCTGACAGAGCTGTGTTTCTGGCTCGAAAAGCATGGTTTTGAAGATTACCAGCAAGGAGAGATTTTGATAGGCGTGTGTGAAGCCTACGTCTATAGTCTTTTTCCTGGCATTGACTTCAGTACACCATATGCCATTTAGTCAGCGCTACCAACTCGGTGGCGCTTTTTATATTCACTCTAAAAGAATATATGTAAAAAACTGATATACTATATTTTATGATATTATTTAGTAAAATTTTTTTGATTGGTACCGGACTACTGGGCGGAGCAATTGCGCTCAACTATATTGCAAGTGCATTGAGTCTCACAACCTGGTACACATTTCTACAAAAATCAAAAGATACTTCAGTATTTTCATATATTTGGCTGTTTATTGTCTACCCACTTTGCCTAGGCGCACTAGCATATTATTTAGTCAGCTGGCTTACTTCTTAAATTTAGTGTAAAAGTAACTGGGTGAAAAATTTTAATACAAAAATCAACACCACTAAGCCAAGGCCACGTCGAAAATAATTCACTCCCCAGCCAAACTCTAATACCGCCCAGATCCCCAAAGCCACATTGAACACAATTGTTAGTATAATTTGATAGGGTTCTTGATGAACAAATAGCATCAGTAACCAAACAATAATAGCAATAATAATAGGTACATTCGGAACCTGGGCTAATACAATAGTTCCGCTACGATCTTTAAAGAACATATCAATCAAATGCTGAGAGAGAGGTTGTTTTTGAGGATTTTTATCTATACATAGAGTATACAGCTAAATGCATAATTTTAACAAAATCATACAATACTCACGCTTGCTTTCACTACTCTTGGGTATATAATAGAGCGCGTTGTAATTACCCTTTATAAAAAGAGGTGAATGCATATTGTTTGGACCATACATACCTGTAAGTGTTTGCCAACATGGTTATTTATATCGAATTATTGCCCATAACTTTCAATTTGGTGTATATATTGCTTTAGAAGAAGGCTTTGTAGGCGTGCGTGAGAAATTTGGAAACACTGATTTACAAATTGAATATCACTATGAATCGGGCGCTCCTTTTGGAACTGCGCTGCCTTTCAGTCGTCTTGAGCGTTGCCCAGTATATGACCTTTGAACAGGTTTTGTCTGGCAAAAGAGTTTTTTGGTTAATACAGAGCTACTAGACTATCTGTTGGAGGCAAATAAACAATATACCCTAGCTATATAGCACTTATCTAAAACTAGGTAAGTGCTATATTTATTACAAAATTTTTTTGTGTTGTTTTTACCTGTAGTAGAAACACATTCTTCAGTTAATTTTTAGTTAAAAAATGATATACTTATTACACTATGATTGAATTAAAAGATATCACCAAAACCTATGGTAAGGGAGACAGTCTGTTTACAGCCTTGTACAAAATAGATGTAGCTATTCCTACTACAACTACTGCAGCTATTATTGGCAAAAGTGGTTCTGGGAAGTCTACTATGATGCACATCATGAGTGGGCTCGATCGCCCCAGTGAAGGCGACGTCATTATTAATGATAAAGCACTCAGTGAGCTCAAGCCAAGACAAATTGATAAATTTCGCAGTACTGAAATGAGTTTTATTTTTCAAGCTTTTTTTGTTGAAGCCAATCAAACTTGCTACCAAAACGTTATGTTGCCACTCGAAATTGCCAAAGTTGGTCGACGTAACAGACGCAAGCGAGTACTCGAAGCACTCAGTGCAGTCGATTTGGAAGAAAAAATTGATGCTCAAGCCAGTAAACTCAGTGGTGGGCAAAAACAACGCCTGGCTATTGCCCGAGCTATCGTCAATAAACCCAAAATTATTTTTGCAGATGAGCCGACTGGTAACCTGGATAGTACTACGGGTGAGCTTATTATTAAGCTTCTTTTTAATTTACATAAATCTATTGGCGCCACCCTTGTAATTGTCACACACGACGAAGAGCTAGCTGCGCGCTGTAGTATGCGTATATATATGAAAGACGGCGAAATAACCCGTATTGAAGGTAAGAGTAAACAACCTACGGCAACAAGCAAAAAAACGAGGAGAGTCTAATGTTTTTATCTGATCAAATCCGCCGTGCTGGCAGAAGTTTACGTAGTGCCAAAGCACGTACACTATTAACTGCCATGGCGATTGCCGTAGGTGCCTTTGCCCTTACTCTCACGCTAGCCGCCAGTAATGGTGCTCAATCTTTTGTAAATAATATCATCGCCAAAAACTTTGACCCCACCGAGCTAATCGTTGTTGCTGATCAAACTGTTTTAGGAGGAGGTGACGCATCCAAGCCAACTGAATACAGTGGTAACTTTGGTTCGTCGGTATCAAACTCAGGCGCAGTCACGCAAGTAAAACGCTTAACCGATGATGATATTAAAAAGGTTAAAGCTGTGCCGGGTGTTGAAAGTGTACGCGAAGACATCACTGCTAACTTACAATACATTACTCGTCCAGATCAGAAAAAATTTGTAGGCACCATGCAGTCGTTCCCACCATTTCAACAACCAGATCTAATCGCAGGCTCTATTCCAAAACCACTCATTGGCAAGCAAGTACTATTGCCCGAGGCCTATATAGCTGCTCTTGGATTTCCGAGCGTCGAGGCAGCAGTTGGTAAGACTATCACTGTAGGCGTACAAAAACCACCAGCAACAGGCGCACCACAAACTTTTTCTCAAGCAATTGTTCAAGATAGTGTCGTGCAAGAATTTACGATTGCTGCAATTCTTAAAAAACCTACTACTTCACAGCCGGGTACCGAGCTCTACTTGTTTACCAGCCAAGAAGCTGCTCATGAGCTGAATGATATTTCTACTCTTGGTACTGCCAATTACCGAGCCTACACTGATATTTTTGTAAAAGTTGCAGACGGTAACAATGCCCAAAATATTACCGCTGTACAAAACAAGATTAAAGATATTGGCTTTTATGCGCAAAGTGTTAAAGACACTCAAGCTTTTCTGACCCAAATCATTAGTGTATTGCAGGGTATTGTTATTGCCTTTGGGCTAATTGCCGTACTGGCTTCTATCTTTGGTATTGTTAATACAATGTATATCTCGGTACTACAACGCACCCGAGAAATTGGCCTGATGAAAGCCCTGGGTATGCGCAAACGTGACATTGGCCGACTATTTCGCTTTGAAGCTGCCTGGATTGGCTTACTTGGGGGTGCAATTGGAGCTGGTCTAGCCTTTGGGCTAGGTACCGCACTTAACCCCTGGATTACTGCCAAAGTAAATCTTGGTGCAGGTAATTCTTTACTTATATTTCAACCACTTCAAATTGGAATACTAATACTCATTCTAGTTATTATTTCAATTTTGGCTGGCTGGCTACCGTCACGCAAGGCTGCCAAGCTTGATCCTATTGAAGCCCTGCGAACTGAATAATTTATTTTACTTACTGCAAGGTGTAGTCAGTACCGCCATCAGCAGTTGGAGTAAGTTTAATTTTATACGTCGTTTTTATACTGTCTACTTCTACCACCCAAGTCTCTAGATACGCTGTACCTTGTTTTGGTTGTGGAGTAATGCTCACAATAGTAATTGCACCTGTATGCCCAGCTACGTTTTCTTTAATAGCAATAGCCTTGATCAAGTCTTGCCTCAAAGTAGTATCAGCTTGGCTTTTGTTAATTGGGTCATCAGCACTATTAGTAGATGAGCTTGAAGGGTTTGAAATATCTTGAGTAGATTGATTTTGCTGTTTAAGCTTATCTTCAGTTTGCTTATTTTGCGCCTGCATAGCTGGTATCGCTATAAAGAGTAAAACAATAAGAAGAAGAATTGAAACACTACCTATAATAATTCCAGCCCAAGCAAAACCCTTACCACTATTTCCATTTTTAGAAATTTTAACCAGTGCGATTATACCAAGTACTATAGCAACAATCGGTAAAAAGAATATGAAGATACCAATAATGGCCACGATAAATGATGCTAAAGCCAAGCCTTCCCGTTTTTGCTCAGATGGCTGAGTAAGAACTTGGCCAGCTTGAGGCACTACTGGTGACTGCTGAGTAGCCGGCTGCTGCACTTGTTGAGGAACCTGAACAGGTTGTTGAGGTTGTGGATTTTGAGAGACTTGCGGATTTTCTAAATTCTCATTGGTTTCAGGAGGCATAAATAATATTCCTTTTGTATTATGGTTATGTATATCTGTAGTGTAACATATGGCTGCTCATTATAAGTAAGCTAAAAACAAGTATAGTTTACCTTAATTTTTGTTATGGCCTATAATTACCTAACTTTCTACAACATCATGTCATAAACGTACATGCTGTAGTCTTTATTGTAAATGAAAACTCCACCGACCCGAAGGTTGGTGGAGTGGCAGCAAATTTTGCTGCAAAGGCAGTGAGATACTAACTGAGCATCTCACTAAGATTGCCGAGACACGAGCCGAAGCCCATAGTGCCAGCCAGGTTGACGAGGCCAGCGGTCTCGGTGTCGCAGGGCCCGCCGAAGCTGGCCAAACCAGCCTGACTGCTGAGGTTTTGGTGTACCCGTGATGGGGCACGCATAGTAGGCAGTGGCCCAGGAATGTCAGCACTAGTGATGATCGGTAGTGAAGCTACTTTCAACCTGGCTGGTTTCGACGTGACCCAGGGCACTTCGGTGATGTTGGCTGGCTGAGTAAACGCCTGCTGGCGAACAATGAGCCGCATATAGATATAACAGCAAGGACAAAGAACTTCAATAGCCCGCCGTGCTTCAGATAGGTTGTGTGACAGCACCACCATATAATTACCATCACCGTTCTTACTAGTATGGGTATCAAACCCATACACCGTTTCAACACCGTCAATATGCGCAATTTGATCACACAACGACAGATCAAGCGGATCACCGGTATGAATAGACAACATATGACTCATATATTCCTCCAAGGTGCATTCTGATGGATTTCATCAGAGAACAGGTTATAATATTAGCATAAAAAGTATTATAAGTCAATATATGAACACCTGTATCTTTTTAAAGTTGTTGAGCGACTGTCATTGTGGCATCATAAATAAGTAGGTAGTATTTATAATCTGCGTACGGGCATCTTGCTCGTCGATTGTGGCAGGGTTATCGCCTGGCTGCATACGTGCAAAACTCCCAAAAAAAGTATGATTTGCCCCACCAATTACATAGAAAGTGGTATTGGCTGGTAGATCTTTTTTACTGGCTTCAATTTTTTGTGGCGTAGCAAGGCCGTCTTGAGTACCAGAAATACTTAAGACCGGTATTGTTAAGTTCTTGGCACTACCGTTACAGTAACTAGCCAGCAATATCAGACCAGACAGCTTGGCTTGGTGACTCTTAGCAAAATCACACGCCGCAACCCCACCGAGACTATGGCCAGCCGTGTACCAACGAGTAATAGCAGTGTTTTCGCTCATAATACGATCGGCGCGATTAACTTCAAACAAAGCAAAATTAAAGGGGCTCTTAATGACAAAAACTGCCGTGCCCATTTCGGCTAGTTCAGAGTACTGGCCAACATAGGCTTTTGGGTCTGTAAATGCACCTGGGTAGATAATTATCCCTGTAGTCGTTTGCCGAACTGGTGAAATCAAATAGTAGCTGCTTGTTTCGGTAAACTGAGTTTGATCGTGCCTAGTAGCGAGAGCAAAAGCTTTTTGATTGGCTGGCAGCGAGTGGCTGGCGCTGTAAACAAAGTAACCAACAAAACAAATAATCACAATTATTACTAAAACGCCAATTACAATTAGAACCCTACGGACTGTGAAGCGCCGGGTTTGAGTCTGTGTAGTCTTATCTGAGGCTCCATTTTTACTCATTTATCATATTATCTTCTTTTAATTACTTGAGGTTTATCTTGCAAAATACATTTATTTTAAGAGATTATCATCACAAAAAATGTAACTATTTAATCTGGTGGAAACATAACCTGCACCTATTTTTGTGTGCAAGTTAGGTATGAGTAGGTTCTTATTATAACAGCATGCAATTGCGCTGAAAAATCTCTACGATGTTTCAGCATCACTTGCGGCCTGTGCGGCAGCATCTGTGGCAGCTTGAGCATCGGCTTCAGCCTGCATTCTAGCGGCTTCGGCATCAGCCAATTGTTTTTCAGCTTCGTCGGCTGCAACATCTAAGTCGTCGGCTTCTTTTCGTTTTTGTTGGGCTTGGTATCGTAAGTCTTCTGGTGTCATAATGTCTCCTCTATAGTTATATTGTGTTATGTATAGTATACACTTTTACCCAACAATCTGTACATTGTCACCATAATGTTTGATAAGCCGGGCGCGAATGGACCCTGGGTGGCGACCCAAGCTTGCGCTAATACTCGCAAGGGGTTTCTTGGCATCAAATAATTCTTTGAGCTCGATGTCTTGCGAATCACTCCAGGGACGATACGCATTAGGGTAATTTTGGCGCATTTTGGCTAGTTTAGTAGCCCACTCGCCTGTTCCTTCAGTTTTACTTGATTTTGACTGAGTATTTTTATTAGCATTTTTGGTGCGCGCTGGCTCTGCTTTGTTCCACTTTTCAATCTCGCCACTTAGCTCTATGCGATCACTACGGCTCTTGCTCTGCAGCTCTTCATCAATCTGCAAGGCAGATTCACTTACCTGTAAAGCAATCTCATTAAAGCCATCTAGTGTTAGTGAATCAAGATCACGTACACGTGAGAGCGCTACGTAGCCCATACCTGGTACAAAAGCTCGGCGCAGATCTATATGAGCACTATCCAGAGTCATACCCTGGCTTTTATGAACAGTAATAGCCCAGGCGAGTTTAATTGGCAGTTGAATTAAACTTGCTCGTTTGGTTTCTCCGTCTTTCAGCTCCCAGCTATCGGGTGTAATAATCACTCGTGTACCGTTCTTTAACTGTACCTCAGGATAGTTAGTCTCGGCTTCAAAACCCACCACTTGGCCCATCGAACCATTAACGTACTTTTTGTCTTGGCTGTTTTTGATACACATTACTTGAGCACCAAGCTTGAGTTCTAAAATATCTGGCGCTAAACACGAGCGCTTAAGCTGTTCGACATAGTATGCCTTGCCTGTAGAATTCATATCAAAACGATAAATTTCGCCTTCTAACTGCTCTAAATGAATTGCATTAATACCATCAACATCAGCATTGGTGGTATGTAAACGAGTCACAATACTACTCAATTCACTATTTTTGTTATCGTGTGGTTCGCGGGCACTTAAGGTATGCCTGTGAGTACTTTCAATTGCACCAGTTCTAATAGCACTTAGTAAGTCAAAATACACACGGTCAGCGCTCTGACGAAACTGCTCTTCTAAATAACAAACTCGAAAATCTGCGTTCAGCCAGGCCTGCGAACTTGTAATAAATTCTGCAGTTGGTTCTCCTGCGCGTGTTACTGGAGGCAACTGGAAAAAGTCACCACAGAGCACTACCTGCATACCTCCAAATGAGCTTGAATCTTCACGGATTTGCTGTAGAAGCTGATCAACCATATCAAGTCGAAAATGATGTAACATACTAATCTCATCAATAATTAGTAAGTCTGTATTTTTCAATGAGTCTTTACGTGAAGCCGGCATCTTTCCAATTAAACCTGGCCATAACCTATCTGCAATACCAATACCCATAAAAGAATGAATAGTTGTGCCACCAAGGTGAGAGGCAGCAAGACCTGTTGTGGCTGTCACGGCAACTTTTTTGCCATCTGACCGAGCCCGAGCAACCACTTGACGTAATAAGTGTGTTTTACCACTCCCAGCTGCTCCTGTAATAAGAGTTGAGTGGCCGGCCTCAATAATTGCTAACGCTTCATTTTGTATCATTTTTTACCCACTTAAAACCACCCTCTTCACATTAGTTATATATTTTGATTCTATATATCGTACCGAATAATCTCCGAACAGACAAGTTGTTTGTTATGTTTTCACATAAATTAGAATGCAGGCATATTTCACACTGTTTCAGCCCTCGACATCATACCTGATCTGGTGTATACTAAATAGATAATTAATACTTAAATTTAAGCCTGAATAAGCGTAGCTTAATATATTTCATATACTATTACTATAGAATCTATTCTTGTCTCATTTTTTAAGAGAAATGGACTATTATTAATACACCCACACTAGACAGTCAAACTGTTCCAATTATTCCAAAAAAACTCGGCACCACCGAGCTACTTTTTACTTCAGCCAAAGACCTTGGTTTAGAGCCAAGCTGGCTTGAATACCATAGAATTTTTAGTATTCAAACACCTAGTGGTGAAAAATATATTAATCAAACCTCAAGCCTGCTAAATCCTCAAGGTGCAGCTGTTCAGGCTAAAGACAAATACTTAACTCGATTGATTTTTGAACGACATGGTTTAGCCAATATCCCCTTTGCATTACCAAAAAATACAGCTGAAGCTGAAAAGTTTCTACTAGAAAATGGTGAAATTATTGTTAAACCAAAAGCTGGTCTTGGTGCTCACGATATTCGTCGTATTACCTCTACAGACGAGCTCAAAGATATTCATTATCCTAAATATATTTTTGAAAAATACATTGCTGGCAAAGAAATGCGTTACCTTGTACTAAATGATGAGATTATTGCTGTTCACCATAGTAGCTATGGCGAATCTGTAGAGTATGACAGATACCTTGAACGTATTTCATATACAGAAGATAAATGGGATGAAGACCTCTGTGCACAAGCCCTAAAAATTTCAGATGTTTTAAGTCTAAATTTTTGTGCAGTTGATTTTATGATTACCCCAAATGGCGAAACATACATTCTAGAAGTTAATACTGTTCCTGGCCTCAAGTGGTTTCATGCCCCTAGCTCAGGCCCAGCTGTAGAT
>JACDEK010000093.1 GCA_013816445.1 Candidatus Saccharimonadota bacterium | reverse complement strand
GTGCGTGGTCGTTACATTATGGGGCTAGAAGGTAACGCAGCTGTTGCTGACCTGCAAGGCACGCAACTCATCTTGACTGACAAAGCCCAGACTTTGCAAGAAACTTTAGCTAAAATTGATGCTGTCACAAATGAAGAGATAATGACAGTTGCGCGTAAGTATTTGTATAAAGATTTAGTTCGATTAGCAATGATTGGGCCATATGATAATGACCGTATAAAAGAGTTTGAAAAATTAATGGAGGAAAATTAATGGAAAAATCACTAGTACTAATTAAACCTGATGCTTTGCAGAGAGGTATAACTGGAGATATAATTACTCGGTTTGAAAAAGTAGGCTTAAAAATTGTTGGCGCAAAGATGATAGTTGCACCAGAGGAGCTGGCTAATAAACATTATCCTAAAGATAGAGAAGAGTTTATTGTAGGTATGGGTAACAAAACTCTAGAAAACTATAAAGAGCAAGGGATAGATCCCGTAGAGATACTCGGTACAGATGACCCTAAAAAAATTGGCCTAGAACTGCAAAGCTGGCTAGTTGAATTTATTACATCTTCGCCAATCCTTGCTTTGGTACTTGAAGGCCCTCACGCTATTGAGGTTATTCGTAAACTTGCAGGTTTTACTTTACCTTCTAAGGCCGAACCAGGTACTATTCGCGGTGATTACTCATTTGATTCATCTTCTTACGCCAATATTTCAAAGCGACCTATTCGTAATCTTATTCATGCCTCGGGCAATCTAGAAGAAGCAGAATTTGAAGTTGGCTTGTGGTTTACGCCACAAGAGCTTTTTGACTATGAGACCATTCATCAGCGTCATATGACAGTCTAATCTTGTAGTAGGTACTATATTAAAAAGCCCGTTCAATGCGAGATTGAACGGGTATTACGTATCGGTTTATTGAAAGCTATCTTCTGGGGTACGTACCCAGTGCGCTAGTAAGCGGCTTCTGTGCAGAGATTGATCACTACGCCGTCTGGCAAAATGATGAAATCACGTCGCTGATAGCGAGGAGTATGCAAATAACTACTCTTGCGCCAGCGACTTCTTGCGATGTGCTCACGATGCTTGTGGCGAGATCTGCGTCTCTGTGAAAAACGCACTTTCTGCTGACTGTGTACGATAGGCAATTTTCATGTACCTCCTCGGTTGACGGTAACTACCTGGGTTTAGGTAGCTGCCTTTTCCTCAACTTCTGATGCTTTAAGACTATCATAGTACTCAGAACGAATACAAGCCACATATTACTCCTTACGTATTATTAAGCCTCGTTGTTTTTGTAAACAAAAAACTAGTGCACAAAAATTATACACTAGTCTTTTGGTACCCTGGGAGGGAATGTCGCAAGCGACCTTCGTTCGGTGCTCGTCAAATACAAAATCAAGCTTTGTATTTGCTCTGCGCTCTCACTTTACCGAACCTGGGTATGATTCCTCATAAATTACCAGGGTCTGCTAACCTAGAAGGTCAACAGACCCTGGTACCCTGGGAGGGAATCGAACCCCCGACGCTCTCCTTAGGACGGAGACGCTCTATCCACTGAGCTACCAGGGCGCATTGCTATTACTATTATAGATATAAATTTAATAATTGACAATATATACTAAAAATTGTATTATCAATACGGAAAATATGCACCTCTCCAGAAGGATAATAACATATGAACCAGACTGTACAAGGGTGTATAGATTGTCAAACCCCCATGGTGGATATGGAAAAATGGGGTAAATGCCCCAACTGCGGAAGTCGAGAGAAGGGCCCAGTTACTATTTTTAGTAAAAGGTTTGTTGCAAAGCCAGTGGGTGTGAGTAGGCCGAGCATTAATCTGTATAAGTTGATGTACTACGAAGGCAGTGTAAAAAGAGTTGAAATATTTGTGGAGGCTAAGAACCCTCAAGAAGCTCGTAGAATGTTGTGTAACTGGTGTGAGAATGAAGGAAAATCTCTTATTGCTGCATGTGGATTATCCTTGCGATTTGTGCGAAGGAGTACATCTGAAGAAAAGAAAAGTTGGCAGAAAGCATTGAATCGTGAAATTGATGCAGAAATGTATCATGGAGACATGCCATTAAGATACTTGAGGCGGAATGCCTTAGGTCAAGTATATATCACCGCCTAAGTTTTAGGCGGTTTTTATTACCTGGTAATGCTTTTGCTAACCGTGTAAAATAGACGTTATGACAAAAGAGACAAAGCAAGACCGAGCGCGAAGTAAGAGATTTGCTGGACAACAAGATGATGAACAAGTAATTTTGGTTGAACGTCAGCACCCAGTAGTGATGCGACGACAGCTTATTTTTGGTTTAATTATATTGCCTGTTGTGATGTTACCCTGGGCGTATGCAACAGGTAATGGATATGACTGGGTTTTGTATACCTACTGGTTATTACTAGTTGGTATTTTGGTACTGAGCTTTTATTGGCTACGCACGTGGGTAGGTTGGTATTATAGCGTATATGTACTTTCAAATACCCGTCTTATGATAGTCAAACAACATGGTTTCTTTGGCAGGGCAGTGAACGAGCTGGCATTGAGTAATATTCAGAACGTGAATTATAAAATACGCGGTGCCCAGGCATCAATGCTTGGTTTTGGAGATGTTACTGTTGAGACACTTTCTGGCAGTAAGCCCTTACGATTGAAATTTGTTCATAAGCCAGCCAAAATGCAACAGGCTATTCTTGAAGTAGTGCGCCGAACTACCTAGACAAATATTCTAGCTGGTGTATCATAGATTCTAAGACTAAATTGGAGTGTTTAAAAAATTATTATGCCTAAAGATCCAGATATTAAATCATCAAAACGTAAGTCAACAGCTAAAACAAGTAAGTCTCAGAATTCGTCTGCCAAAACATCAACTACTAAACCAGCTACAAAGGGTAAAAAACCTACTGGTAAGAGTGTTCTGAGCCAAAAAACAGTATCTTTTAAAGAAAAGCTCACTAAGCTTGGCGTTGACCCTAAAAAGAATAAAAAAACCATTCGTAATGTAGGTATTGGTGCCCTAGTAGCCCTATTTATTACGATCTCTGTATTCGGAGTACTTATATATAAGTATAAAAACTCAAACAGAGCAGTAAAAATCGCAAGTAAGATCATTCCTTACCCAGTAGCGAGTGTGAATGGCAATGTTGTGTGGAACACTGCCCAGT
>JACDEK010000031.1 GCA_013816445.1 Candidatus Saccharimonadota bacterium | reverse complement strand
CCACCCAATACACCTCCAGCCCAACAAACACTTCGACAGGCTTGGCAACAACAGGCTAACGCTGGTGACTGGAACGCTCAGGTAGCACTTAACTACGCTGGAGATGACGGTAAGTTTGAGGGGCCAGTTAATAGTCAAAGCGAGTACGACATACTCAAGAAGCTTGGTATCGTAGGTAACTTCTACGTTCGGGGTAGTGCTGGTGGCGGGGGCTGGTAATGGCAACGTCAGTACAAGACTTCCTAAAGCAAAACCCTAACTATATTGGATACGCCAACACAGCTAATAGAACTGCACCTAGTCAAGCACCTAAAGGCAAAAAGGGTTCAGGCAACCAAGGTTGGTTATCTTCAATTATATCTGAACTCGGTGGTGCTGGTGGCGCTGCTGGTGGCACTGCCATAGGAGCAACTCTTGGCTCTGTCGTACCTGGCGCTGGCACATTAGCTGGCGGTATACTCGGTGGTGCTATTGGTGGGTTCACTGGTGGATTCGGTGGCCGAGCTATTGAGAATAAAGTCAGAGACAATGAATACCGAGTTGGCGACTCTCTTAAAGAGGGTGCAATATCTGGTGTATTTGGTGGTGCTGGAGCTGCTTTCCAGGGAGCTAGAGGAGCATACGCTGCTGGTAAAGCCGCTGGATTCGGTGGCGAAGGTATCGGAGCTACTATGAAAGCTGGTAGTGGGCTTATTGATGACGCTGGGGCTAAAGCTGGGCGTGCAGTCATATCTAAAGGCGCTAAGGCTGGTAAAGCTGTGGGGCAAGGATTGGTTGGGACAGATGACTTTATGCGAGCCACAGATAAGGGAGTAAAAGCATTAGGTAATTCCGCGAGGGGCTTTAATAGGTCTACTACAATACCTGGCTACAAAGGGCTCAAACCCGCCGACGCTAGAAAAGTTAATGCAACACTTGATGGCGTTAGCAAATGGTTTAGCGGAATCGGTAAATCAGCTCAGTTCACAAACCTAGACGATGCTACTAAAGCACTTGCTAACGAATACGCCCTGTCTCCAGAGTCAAAACAGGCATTTAAACACTCTAAGACTGTGCTAGATGCCTTCAAGAAAAACGTAGCTGGGAATCCATCTATTAGTAGCAACCTAGACGAAGGGGTCAAGAACGTCAATGCAAAACTCGTTAAGAACCTTGAGAAGGCAACAAAGGGCTTCAAAACAAATGATGACTTCTTAAAATATATGTCAGAGGTTGTGAACCCTAGGTATAAAGAGTTGAGAGGCGCTGCTACTATGGGTTCCAAAGAAACCCAAATTTATGAAGCGTTCCGTAGGTCTATGAAGAGTGTATTAGACGATAACCTAGCTACCAAGAGTGGCATAAATAAAAGATATACGGACTTACTTAAAGCAGACGATCTTTTACAAGATGCGATCACAAAAGATATATCCTCTGGGGCTGGTCAAGGTATGAACGTAGGTAGGTCTATAGCCAATGTAGTGGGCCCAGGGTTAGACATCGCTGGTCGTGGTATGCAACAGGCTGGAAAAGTTACCCAATACACAACACCAGTATTAGCGAAAGCATTGTCAAGAGGAGCAGTAAATAGCTCAACCACCGCTCCTATGGATCAGGCAAAACCCGACGGTATGGGTAGTGAAGCACCCCAAGAAGTATATGGTGGAGCTGGTGTTATGGACAGTAAGGCACTATACGGAGCTGGTAACTTTACTGGCGGTGCTGCTGGCATGGATGGTCAAATGGGTGAACCTAATGGTGGACAGCAGTATGACCCATACGCACCAGAGAATGTTAGAGCTTCTATCACACAGATTATGCAACAGGGTGGCGATCAAAAAGATGTTAAAGAGTTCCTGTCGGTAGCATCATCTCTTGGTAAAATGAGTGGTGGTACTGGTGCTGGCGGGCCAAACATAACTAAGGTCACTGGTCAGCAATATCAACTAGCTACTAGGGGGGCTACTGCGGTAGACCAACTAGAGCAATTACTGTCTAGCGACCCTAACGTGTTAAAAAGGTCTGCTACTGCGGGACGTAAGCTACCTATAGTAGGTGGTTTTATAAGCAATGCGGCTGGTACTGGCGACTTTGACGCTATTGGCTACAACGTAGCAAGCTCACTTCTTAGAATTGAAACTGGGGCACAGGCCAATCCAGAAGAAATAAAAAACCTACAATCTCAAATGATGCCTAGGGCTGGTGACTCAACACAAACTGTACAGACTAAACTCGCCCAATTAAGACAGGCTTTTTCAGGAATACTAAATACAGCTAATGGAAACTTTGGTCAATCAAACGAGTCATCATTAGCTCAATCTATCGGAGGATACTAACATGGGTACAATATCAACAAGTTTACCGAGCGATGGAACTACAATTGACGCTTCTGATGTCAACACACCAATCAACGCAATACTATCTGAATTTAATGGGAACATAGACGACACCAACATAAAGACTGGTGCTAATATAAATGGTTCTAAATTACTGGCTGGCTCTACCTCTGGTTCTAAAATGGACACTACTTTTCAGGGTGGCTGGGTATCTGGTGTTTTGCCCGCTCAATCAGGAACAATAGTAGCTAACGGCAACAGAAGCTATGATGTACCTTTTGCTACTACTGTAGCTGGGATATTGACTCCTGGTATGAGAGTCAGGATACCTCGAACTGTGGCAGCTCCTACACAATGTGCCGACTTAGAGACTACGTCGAGCCAATATTATTCCAAGACTACTCCTAATAAATTAACCTTCACGACTACCTTCACTTGTATGACTTGGGTGAAGTTAGAAAGCTACACGGCTGGTGGTTTTATAGCTAGAAGGAACGCTGATACCGAAGGGTTCTCTTTCGGGATGGACGGAAATGGGCTATTGTCCCTAATGGCTCTTAGAATAGCAGTAAATAATAAAGAGGGTAAGTCCTATCAGTCTCTCCCCCTAAATAAGTGGGTGCATGTTGCTGCTTCTATGGATGTATCAGTAGCTGGGGATGCTTCAACCCTTGTGTACATAGATGGGTTGCTTGTACCTTCTACAGTGACGACTACAGGCACTTGCACTGCTTTAGTTCAAGGCGTAACAGCCTTAGTAGTGGGTGCATTAAAATCGGCTGGGACTAACCCAATCGATGGCAAAATAGCCCAAACAGCCGTATTCTCATCTGTCCTATCTGCTGCCACAATTAAAAGCTACTACTCACAAGGTCTATCAGGTACAGAAACCAACCTAGCCTCTGCCTACTCATTTAACAACTCAATACTTGACCTCAACACTACTACTCCTAACGATCTGACAGCAAGTGGTGGTGCTTTAGCTACTAACGCTGATTCACCATTCGGAATTGATGCTAACGGAGTAACTGGAACTAATGAGTTTGGAATAGTCACTAAAGTAGTTACCACAACCGCCACAATCCAAGTACCAGAAGGCTGTGCTATCCCTACAAGTGGTGGAGTTGGAAGTATTGATTACTCAGTACAGAAAGTACCTTATGGTATGCCAATTAGTAGAGGTAAGTGGGATGTAGAAAGTTTACACCCATATAGTCGTGCTGGTATCGCTATCAGTGGAATAAATACCTGGGTAAATAGCCTCTTAAAACTTACTGTGCCAGTTGGAGAATGGAAACTAAGGTATTCAGGGGATATTGTCCTAGTTAGTACCGTGGCTGGCACTAGAAACGGTGGTGTCCTGTTAGCGGTTGCCCCTACTAATAATGCTGACCGCAATCTGCCGTTGTATAACATCATCTATAACATGGCTATGTCTACGGCTGACTGGTTCATTAACGCCAACGCTGAGGAAAATGTAACGATAACCTCTGCTCAGACCTATAGTTTGTTTGTAGACATAACCTCAGCTACGGGTACAGAAACATTCGCTTTTAGGGGTGATAAAGGTGCAGTTATCATAACCGCAGAAAACACCTACCTATAAGTACCTATAAACACCATGCCAATAAAAAACCCCACCAACACCGACTTACTAAAAGTACTAGACCTCCACTACAACGAGTACATTGAGAGATTTACTGTAATTGAAAACCAAGTTAAAAAGACTAATGGTAGGGTAACTGTGTTAGAGGGTAGAAATGCTGTAGTTGACGGCATAGAAGCATATCGAATAGCACAAGCCGTTAAGCCAGCTAGTCAAGCATGGTATGATAATACTAAACTTGTAGGGGCGATTGTTTTTCTGATAACAGCCGTAGCAACCGTAGTTTCTTTACAGGTAGGGAGGTAACATGGATTTAATACTACTATTCTTTATAAGACTCACTCTGTATGCCTTTGGTGGCTTTGTAGCTTATAAGAAACGTATGGGCTGGCTTGTGGCGGTTTGTGTAAACACTTCTATAATGGCTTTTCTGTTCACATTCTACAGAAAAGATACCGTATTTATACGAGCTTTATTAGCGAACCTTACTGGATTATTCCTAGTAATGACAGCTTTGAAAAGCATGACAGAGCGTCCACCTGCCCCGATTATAAAGATTGACACCCATGTCGCTAACCAACAAGTAGACACTCAAGTAGTAGATACCCAAACTATAACTAACAAGGAGTAATCATGTCCAGACGTCCTGTAGATTCACCATATCAAATAACCACAGAGTTTGGAGTGCCAGATAGTTATGCTAAGTTCGGCAGACATTCAGGTGTAGATTATGCCGTACCACTTAACCGACAAATCTTTGCCCCAGTATCAGGAACACTTACTAATGTAGTTAGTCCAACAGGAGGCAACATGGGTGTTATCTTTGACGGACGCTTTTATCATCGTCTAATGCACAACAACTCATTCTCTAGGGGTAATGGTGCAGTATCAGAAGGTAATGAAGTAGCCAAAGCAGGGACAACAGGACTTTCTACAGGGGTACATTCTCACTGGGACATAAACACCCAGGGTACTTACCCTACATCTTTCGCAGCTTTCATACCGCCAGCAGACTTCTTAGCTGGTAAATATAATCAAGTAACGCCACCACCAGTGGCAGGAGGTAACAATATGTTCAATACAGAAGCAGAAGTAATAGAGGCTTATCTATTACTAAGAGGCACTCCAGGCACAGCAGCCGAACGTGCACCATGGATAGGTCAGAGCAAGCAACGGTTCTTTGTAGTAGCAAAGCCAGAAGCAGATTCAACCCGTAAGCAACTAGCAGACGTTAAGGTTGCACTAGCTAACCTACAAGCGAAACCACCAACTACTGTCATTAAAGAAGTTATTAAGATCGTAGACCGACCAGTAGAGGTCATTAAGATTCAAGAAGTCATAAAAGAAGTCCCTGGGCCAGTTGATGAAAAAGCCACCGTAGTTGGTGTACTCAAAAGGTTCTGGGATTCATTATTTAAGAAAGGATAATCATGAAACTAGCAAGTACAAAAGTAATACTAACTAATGTACTAGTCACGTTCGTTCAGGCAGCCGTAGCCTTTTTAGCAGTTAATAACTGGGACTACAATAACAAGGTTGTTCTGGCTGGTGCTGCTGGTGCTGGTCTGTCAGTAGTATGGAATACGGTAATTAAGCCGTATTTGAAAGAAAGAAAGGTTCTATAAATGACAATGCAATATGTCAAAGCAACTGACGAACAAGTAGAACAAATGCAAGGGTTTCGTGATAAATACGAAGCTTTGCTCACAGAGCTGCAAGAGCTTCCTGGTAGTAGGGGCTTGTCTCTAGCTATCACAAATCTTGAACAGTCTGCTATGTGGCTCAACAAATCACTAACTAAGAACGACTAAAGAAAGGTTCTATAATGGATTTATTTCAAATTGCTCTAGTAGTATTTTTACTATGTTACGGAGTTAATTACTTCGTCAAGAACGAAACTCTAGGTGCTGTGGCTGCAATCGCTGCCGTAGTTGCTGGTGTTGTCGGTCTAGTTCGATTGGTACAGTAATGTATATCGGATTAGGAACGCTCATAGTTATCGTAGTCATTATACTTATCCTCAGACGATAGGTACGCACTACAATTAGACCGCAAAATAATACTTGCGGTCTTTTTAATTAGGAGTAAAGTGAGCACTAGAGACACAAAGAAATGGAAAACATAACACCCGACCCAAACACAATGCCAGACTTCGATCTAGGTGTTGTAGACAGACTTAAAGGGATAGGGCGTAAACTCATAGGACTCTGTTCCTACTACCCACCAGAATCACAACTGTTCCACTCGGATCATTATGTAAAAGAACACTTTGACCCTGCTGAGGAGCGAGGTGCTGCTGCAATGTTAGATCGCCACTTATATGAACCGACTGATGGAGAAGCAATCGTAGTAAACCATCAACCAGAGTTACCCTTCGACGCTCCTACAGTTACCCAGTTAGTAGCAGAAGCTAAACAGGCTCGAACTTGGGGCTGGACAAGTATGGGCGAATACACAGACCAAGAGGAGTTTTGAGGTGGAACGCACGAACGTGCACCATGTCTGGTGGGAACGTCGGCGCTATAAGACTCACTTAGAAAAGCGATTTAGAACGCATGGGGCTTTTGTTATCCCAATGCTAGTACCTGTTCACGCTGACTTACACCACGATATGATGCCACCTCCTAAACCCGACAGACAATTAATGTTGGGCATACTCGACAATTTAGAAGACTACCAGCGCCCATTAGAGGGCGTTTTTGCTACTGTGGATTATTTGAGAGAACAAGAGACACGAACAGCTGACCGACTAGCTAATCATTTAACACGCCAAATTGGTTATTTAACAGTAGGAGCTATAAATTATGATAATCAACTACGGTGAAGTAGATATATTAATAACCTCAGAGAACGCTGTCATAGTGAACTATAAAGACTTTGATATGATGAACTGTTTATTTGCTGATGTAGAACCTGATGACTACATGGTTATGAGTGAGGGGGCTTGTGAATATAGGATGGTGGCGGCACTAGCTGTTGCTGAGGGCGTGGAGGTTATAGACGATGTTGTAGAGGTAGACTGGAACGAACCACCTCATCTGTACATTATGAACGCTATCGGACGTATGTTAGCTGATATAGCCGAGGGAGTGGCTAACGGTGAAACATCCGTCTAACTTAGCTTGGGGCGTTATAGGGGCTGGAGTAGTAGCCTATGAATATCTATGCCCAGAAAACGAAACCCTATCCGCAGGATTTGACAGATTCTTAGAACATAGGTATGGGCGATACGCTGCTATTGGAATAGTAGCTATTGCTGGTGCTCATTTATTAAACATCTACGAACACTTCGGAGTACAACATCTCGACCCACTACATCAGTTTGCTACTCATTTAGATAAAATAAAAATAGCTTCAGAACTCTCGCAAATGTCCTGAAGCTATTTCCACCTAACTAGAAGTCTCTCAAGGTTCTAGTATATCACGAATTAGTAAATATAGGTGAACTCCTTGGCACTAGCCCATCTTGAACGTGTACTACCCATAAAATCGTAATTATTTTCGGATATGAAAATCCTGTCGCCGTCTACTCTAATCGTAAACACCACATGCCCTGGTCGCCAACCTATCGCACCTGCTCTGGGTGTTGAACCCGTAGCCATACCTCTAGCTTGAGCGTTTGCCATCCAACTTGTTGCGTTGCCTAGTCCTGGAGGCACATATCTTTGCAAGGCCACATAACCAGTACAGCTTGGGTAGTCGTAGCCATTAAGCCCAACAGAGCCTTTCCCTTGTACAGATACTTGGCGTGGACTGTCCCCAATGGGTTCTAAGGTCTTTTCTCGCACAGGTAGTATATATAGTGGTCTTTCCGCTAGAATCTCGTCTGCGCTGTCTATGTTGATAGTTTCACCAACAATTAAGGCGTCTTGGTTATTCAGATTCGTGTTTTTCTGCCACAGTCTGAGCCAAGTTGTATTGTACTTCTTGGCTATCTTGGTGAGTGTATCACCTTCTATTACTTTGTATTGTAAGATTTCTGGCTCTTCTTTCGGCTGAACCTGTGCCGTTTTGATTGCTAAATTGAATGTGTTATCTATTGGTACTTGCGTATTTGGTAGGTACAACATAATGGTGAGCGTGGTAGCTTATCAGTCGATGCTCAAAACTCCTTGTTAAATTACTCGTGTATTATATCTTACTTAGGTAATTACTCGTCAATATTACTTTTACAACGATTTGAACAGGCTGAGTATCATGTCGGGTACGAACGGGAACATGTATAAGATAGTTATTACAATCGCCCACACCGTTACTAAGCTAAAGCGATGTCGCTTAACTAAGTGCCACAAGATAGCTCCTGTGTTGATCTTCTCTAGATCGTTGTCTTTTACGGCCTTGCCAAGACCTTTACTGTTTTTTGTTGGCGTTTCTTCATACTGCATTGTAGTTTCCTTGTTTAATGACTCTACTAGTATAGCAAACGGTAGACTGTTTGTCAAGCCCTATGTTTCGGCAACTTTACAGACAACACATTTGCCTTTAATAATGCAATGCTTTCCAGAATTGACAGCAGCGAAGCCACATATATATTCAGCCATTTAATTATTCTCCTTAATAAGGGTTAAATCTTCTGGGTTCATACCAAAAACTTGCATAGGTATCCCAAACATATCTATCTTATTGCACGTTATAGTGCCGTCCTCGTTTATAGAATGCGTTGTGTACTTGGCTGTATCAGGGTGTCCTTTATGGACGTAAGTATTCCAGGGTGGGTATTTTCTAGCAATATCTTTGACTATCTGCGGTCTACCCTCTAGCCATTTCTCAAGTTCAGTGGCATTACTCATCACTACCTCCTATTAGTTTAAGTTGGGCTAATCTACTGTTCCTGGCCTGTGTAGGTATGCACATATTTCTGTGTGAACCGTGAGTTGCATGAACGTCTAATGGTAGCTTTTTAAGCTCGTCTATCTTTGCTTCTGTTATGAGGGCTTCAATATCTTTTGTGGCTTCTAGCAAATACTCATCTTTTAAAGCACATTTACAGCCACCATCAGTAGACCTTTGGCAATAACAAGCGTGAGAGCTAGAGCCATTAAGTTTGTCGAACACCTCATCTATAGTCTTATTAGTGGTCATACCTAATCCTCAACTATGTTAAAGCCTAGTGCATGTAGGAAATCTACTAGTTGGCTTCTTCTAAGTTCTTGACTACCGCCTTTGCCGTAGAACTTAGCATTTTGTAGGTCAGCACCAAACAAGTCAGCATCACGCAGGTTAGCATCACTCAGGTTAGCACCACGCAGGTAAGCATCACGCAGGTCAGCACCACGCAGGTCAGCATCACGCAGGTTAGCACCACTCAGGTAAGCATCACGCAGGTAAGCACCACGCAGGTCAGCACCACGCAGGTCAGCAC
>JACDEK010000030.1 GCA_013816445.1 Candidatus Saccharimonadota bacterium | reverse complement strand
TCCAAGGATTATGCTTGCTCGGTTGACTGCAAAAACACACCCTGAGCTAGCTATGTCGTACTTGCAAACATTAGATACTTACTCTGGCTACTTTGATTCGACTAATGAGTCTAACGCTGTTGCCAAAGAGTTGGGCCTTACGTTACAATAAAAATACTTATGGTTATACACAGAAATAATTTACCAGGATTCTTCGTCTCATTACTACTTGTTGCTGTTTTTTCAATGCACTTTGGTGGAGTTCAGACAAGTCAGACTACTAGTTTGCAAGATCAGATACTGCATAGTTTTGCTGGCTCTGCTCATGCTGAGTCTTTAAACTCAAGTATGGGCGGAGATAATGGGTGTTATAATGTTTCGTTTTCAAGTGTATTGGCTAATCCTTGTCTAGAGGTTCCTGAGAGTATCTATATTTGTCTCAAAGAAAATACCTCTGACAGTTTCTTGGCATATTATTATCTCTATGCAACTAACGGGCCTGTCTCACTTTCTAATGCCAATGCCGCACCTACTTCGCCGCTGACGGTAATACCTGCTTATCTTTCTAGTAGCACATATCTTGCTATATATGATAGGCAATTGTATCAGTTTGGTGTATCTGCTCCGGCAATACCATTTGTCTCAAGCCCAACGATTGTCGCTGCAAACTTAAATGGTGATTTTAATTACCCTGATTCAACCTATCAAATTTCACATAATGTGACTGCAAATATTCAAGCAGAACATGTTAATACTGCCCCGAATCTTAGCAATCTTTTACCTCAATCAGTCAATCAAGCTCTTACGAGTGCCAATCAAACAGTAAATATGTCTGTGACAGCCGATTACTCTGATGCAGAAAATAATCATTCAAATGTAACCTTTGAACTGACCAATGATAATTTTACAACTATTCTACAATCTGTAACATTACCAGCTGTTGCGAGTGGTACAACAGTTAGTCATACATTTACAGGTCTTGGTGTTGGTAACTATAACTGGCGAGTGAGTGCTGTTGAGACAGACGCACTTGGCAACTGTACTGGGTATGTCAATGCTGACCCTGCGATTAACCTAAGCTATACTACTGCAAACAAACCAGGTGGTACTGGAGTAATTCATATTACTAGTGGTTCATTAGCGCCCACAGGTGAAAATACTCGCAATGCAGCCTTGCTTGCTGCGGGTATGGTATTTGCAGGTATAAGTTCTCTTTATGTATTTTTTCGTAAGAAGCTAATAACAAAAAAGTAGTTACATTTTGGTTAACTGAAGTTCTCGTGCTGTACAATTTGTGTTTTTGAGATTATTCTAGGGGCATATGGGTAATATTATTAAATTTACTATTATTTTTGGCGTGTTGGGTTGTTATGTCTGGTACCTCAACAGCTTGCAGGCTAGGGTTGGTGTAGAGCTTAGTCATTTGACTAATATTTACGCACATTCAGTAGAAATCGCTGCCCAAAGTTCTCGATAAATAGTTGGCCAGATGCTATACTTATGTTTATGAAAGATTCTGTATTTACCAAAATGCTTAAGAGTGAAATACCGAGAGAAATTATCTATCAAGATGATGTCTGTTTTATTATTCCTACTATTGCTCCACACACAGAAGGGCATTGCATGGTCATACCTATCAAGCAAGTAGAAGATTGGGAAGATTTAGATGTACCAACTTATCAGCATTGTATGATGATAGTGCAAAAACTGGGCAGGACTGTCAAAAAGCTATATGATTGTCCAAAGGTTGGGGTAGAGATAGTTGGTTTTGAAGTTCCTCACGTACATATTCATGTTATTCCTTTCTATACTATTGAAGACATGAATAGTACAAGTGCAAAAACCGTTGAATTTACTCAGCTCAAAGCTGTAGCTAACGCAATTCGTGATGCATTGCAGATTCAAGAAGGCTTAAGCTAATGCTATTAATTGTAATTATTCTTTCTATTATTCAAGGAATTACTGAGTTTTTGCCAATTAGTTCCTCAGCCCATTTATTACTTGTACCATGGGTTTTTAATCTTACTGATCCGGGGCTTGCCTTTGACGCAGCAATACATATTGGTACAGCACTTGCTCTTCTAGTGTTTTTTGGTAAAGAATTTTGGGTAATGGTGAAGAAAAAAGATAAGTTGCTCTGGTATATTATCGCTGCATCAGTACCAGCGGCGATTATAGGATTTTTTGGTGATAAATTTATAGAAAAATATCTACATGCCAGTAGCTTCGCACCATTGATTGTTGGTATAGGTATGATAGTTTTTAGTTTGCTCTTATATTATGTAGATAGAGTTGGTGAAAAGAATGAAGGTGTTGAGAAAATTACATTAAAACAAAGTTTAATTGTAGGTTTTGCACAAGTACTGGCATTTATTCCGGGGGCATCGCGCTCTGGTATTACAATTACTGCCGGGCTATGGCTTGGTTTTAAAAGAGAAGATGCCGCGCGTTTTAGTTTTTTACTAGCCACTCCAATTTCACTTGGCGCAGGTTTATATAAAGCCTACGAACTGGTTAAACACCCAAGTCAATCACTGACTAATTTTGATTTGATTGTTGGTATAGTTGTGACATTTATTGTCGGTATAGTGGTGATAAAATGGTTGCTCGATTATCTAAAAAAGCACTCAATGTTGGTATTTGTTATTTATAGAGCAGTAGTTGGATTGCTGGTTGTAGGCTTATGGCTGATTCGACGATAAAAATTTTTTGTGATGGTGGATCACGAGGTAACCCGGGCCCATCGGCAGCAGGTGTAGTTTTTTTGTCTACAAAAGATGAAGTATTGGGTGAATTTAATGAATATTTTGGTCATCAAACGAACAATTATGCCGAATATAGTGCTGTTTTACTGGCACTGAGAAATCTAGGGGAGTATAAAGAAGAAAATATTGAGTTTTATCTAGATAGTCAGCTGGTGGTACGGCAACTAAATGGAGAATATAAGGTAAAGAATGCTAATATTAAGCCGCTATTCTTAGAAATCAAAGAAAAGATTGTTGGGCTGGATGTTACTTTTACACATGTATATCGAGAAGATAATAAGCTAGCTGATGAGCAAGTAAATATTTGTTTAGATAAACATGCAGACCTCGACACATAGCCCTCTATCTGTTATAATTTTAGCGAGTTAGTGGGTAATCGCTCTTTTAGTTTAATCAGAAGAGAGGAAAGTCCGAACAGCATAGAGTACAGTAGTTGCTAACGGCAACCAGGGGTGACCCTCGGGAAAGTGCCGCAGAAACAATACCGCTTCAATTTATTGGAGTAAGGGTGAAAAGAGTGAGGTAAGAGCTCACAGTGCTATATGGTGACATATGGCAGTGGTAAACCCTACTGGCTGTAAGATTATGGGCCCTTTTTACCTTTTGGTAGAAGAAGCTACTCGCTTTATATTCAGGGTATATCGCACGATTAGCATTAAGCTAACGTTTGCTTCGGCAAAAGATAGATGATTACCGATTTTCACTTTGGTGAAGAAGACAAAATTCGGCTTATAGCTAACTCTCTATAAATACCCCTTGTTATGGGGTATTTTGGTATAATAGGTTATATATGAAAAAACGTAGTGAATTATTTTTTAGAGTATTATTACTCCCTATTGATTACTTTATGATTGCAGCGGCTTTTGCTGCTGCATTCTTGGTACGTCACGAGCAAAGTAAGCCACTTGCTTACCTTGTTAATGGTAAAAGTTTCTTGCGTATCATCTTGCCGGTATTAGTTTTGTGGCTAGTTATCTATGCATTTGCTGGCCTGTACAAGCTGCGCGCAACCAGATCAAGACTACATGAAACAAGTAGAGTAATTATGGCTTCTGCGGTTGGAGTAATGTTACTTATTATTATAGATTTTTTTGCAGTTAATCCTATATTTCCATCCAAGGCTATTCCTATTTATGCCTTTGTATTTGCTGTTTTGTTTGTGAGTAATGCCCGATTTATTATATATGCCTTACAGCATTACTTATTTCGTTACAAGATTGGTGTGCATAATACATTAATTCTTGGTAAAGGATCGAGTAGAGTTGCTTTTGCTGCAGTTCTACAGAATGAGTCACCTGCTTATAGGATTGTTGAAAACGTACCTATTCGGTACGAACTATCGTCTGCATTTTTAACCGCATCAAACAAGCAGCATGCTCTTGATGATATATTCCTTCTTGAAGAGGGTGTACCTCAAGGTACTGTAACCAAGTTAATAAATTTTTGTCGACAAAACCAGCTTCAACTGCATATTATTCCAACTGTAGCAGAGCTATATGGTGCACAAATGCGTATGAGTAGAATAAAAAACCTACCTATTTTAGAGATAGTTTCAACACCCCTCGACGGGTGGGGAAGAATTATGAAAAGAGTATTTGATCTTGTATTGTTAGTGCCAGCACTAATAATAAGTTTACCAATAATGCTCGTGGTAGCTGTGTTTATTAAGCTTACAGATACGGGCCCAGTTTTCTATGGTCATGAAAGATTAACCAGATCTGGTAAAAAGATACGAGTTCTCAAATTTCGGACTATGAAACAAGCTTACTGTACAGGCGGAAAATATAGCGAAAAGAGCGACATAGAGGTACTCAAGACATTTGGAGATCCGCTACTTATTGAAGAGTTTCAACGAGACCAGAAAGTGAAGAATGATCCGAGAGTGAGTAAAGTAGGCAAGTTTTTGCGGGCGTCGAGTCTTGATGAATTACCTCAACTTCTTAATGTAATAAAGAGTGAATTAAGCTTTGTTGGCCCTCGCCCAATCGTAGAGGCAGAATTAGAACGTTATGGTGATGAGTCTGGTTTGTTTCTACATATTAAACCAGGTATAACGGGTCTTTGGCAGGTATCAGGGCGAAATGATATTATATATGATCAACGTGTAAAGCTTGATATTTATTACATCGAGAACTGGAGTATATGGCTTGATATAGCAATTATTCTTCGTACGATTCCGGTAATATTACTTCGAAAAAGTGGATATTAGAGGTACTAGTTATGAAGGTTGCATTAGTACATGATTGGTTAACAAACCTCGGTGGGGCCGAAAGAGTGGTTGCTGTATTGCACGAGATGTTTCCAGACGCACCAATTTATACAAGTGTATATGCCACCAAGCGTTTACCGCTACTAAAGGATGCCGATATCCGCACGTCTTGGTTGCAACACTGGCCACTGGCACAAAAAAAACATCAATTATACCCAATGCTCCGTACATTAGCTTTTGAAAGCTTTGATTTTAGCGAGTACGATCTAGTGATTTCCTCGAGTAGTGCTGAAGCCAAGGGTATTATTACTCCTACAGAAACCCTACATATTAGCTATATCCATACTCCTACTCGGTATTACTGGAGCGGGTACGATGATTATTTGCAAAATCCAGGTCTTGGAATATTTAACCCGTTAGCAAAACTCACTTTACCAAGAGTAGTAAAGAAAATGCGCCGTTGGGATTTTGCCGCTGCTCAGCGTCCTGATGTATTGATCGCAAACTCAACTACCGTTGCAGAGCGCATAAAGCTTTATTATAAGCGTGATGCTCAAATTTTGCACCCTCCTGTAGATGTTCAAAGATTTGCACAGCTTCAGAATGACGATAGTGATTATCTTCTGGTTGTAAGTCGACTTATACCATATAAGAGGGTTGATTTAGCTGTGCGGGCATGCACCAAGCTCAATAAAAGACTTATTGTGGTTGGTGATGGCTCAGAACTCAAGAAATTAAAAGCTCTGGCTGGCCCGACTGTAGAATTTCGAGGACAATTACCAGACCAAGAAGTTACTCGGTTATTTACGAACTGTAGAGCATTTATTTTTACTGCCTTTGAAGATTTTGGCATTACCCCTGTAGAAGCAATGGCCGCCGGTAAACCAGTAATAGCCTATGGCAAAGGGGGAATTACTGACAGTGTTGTACACAAAACAACGGGTATTTTGTTTGATAATCAATCCGTTGAGTCATTGTGCTCTGCTATAGTGTTGTTTGAAAAAACACAGTTTGATAGTAAGAAGATACGCTCACATTCTGAAAAATTCAGTAATGAACAATTTATTAATGCAATTAATACTGTTATTCAAGAACACCTTTTATGAAGAAGATAAGACGCCCATCTTTATTGCCCGTAGCACTTGCTGTGTCTGCTGTATTACTGGGTGTGTATAGTATCTCATTGTATCTCGGTAATGCCGCATCATCTGTAGAGGCTCAGTCAAAGCAGACACAAAAATACGTTGAGCTTATAAAGTATTTTGGAGGATACAACTCAAAACAAGACACACTCTTAGTGCTAGCAAATAATGCTGAGCTTCGATTTGGAGGAGGCTTTATTGGTTCGGTTGGTTTAATATCAGCAAAAGATGGAAAGGTTAATAGTCAGCCGATACAAGGAGTGTACTCTATAGATTCTGACAAGAATAATCAATTCAGTAAGTATCAACCACCTCACTACATGAATACACTAACTAAGATTCTCGGTTTACGTGACAGTAATACTCAGCTAAATTGGCCTGATGATGCAGAGCGGGCAATATACTATTACGCTCTTAATACTAATAAAAAGGCGCAGAATGTAGTACAAATAAGCCCAAATATGATAGATGCACTGCTAGAAAAACTTGGCCCAGTCTATCTGAAAAAATATGACAAAACTATCTCACATCAGAATTTTCGTGATAGTGTACAGCTAGAAGTAGAATCTGGAATAGACAAGCAAAATAAGCTTGACCCTAAGTCTGGTATTCTTGGAGATTTGGCTAACGAGCTATTTGCACGGCTCGTACAAAAAGATTTATCTGAACTGAGCCAGTATATTCCTCTTCTTGAAAAACTCGTATCAGAAAAACAACTATTGGTATACAGCTCAGACCCTCATATTCAGCAGCTCATTAGCTCACTTGGTGCAAGTGGTGAGCTTAAGAAGACTGATGAGAATTATTTTATGTATGCTGAGGCTAATATTGTCGCTAATAAAGATTCACCATACATTAAGAATTCTATCGATATGCAGCAAACTATCAATCTGGACGGCTCAAGTACAGTTCAAACAACCATTAATTCTCTTCTTGATACGGATTACAGATATGAGTATTTAGACCCCAATATAAACAAAAAACTCTGGTTGGTTGGTGATGATATTAGCTATGTCAAAGTACTATTACCTCCAGGTACAAAAATTATTAGTATGACTGGAGAAAAAAATAATAAGCTGATTAACTTAGAAGAGGTAGAAAGTGGTAGCTCTGAAGGAAAACATGCGGTCGGATTTTTACGACGATTAAAGCCATATGAGAGTCAGAAAGTTACACTAGTATACTCTGTACCGACACATTATGTATTGAGTACTAATGTAGTTGTTAACTTAGTTATGCAAAAACAACTCGGTGGATGGCCATATGACTTCCACTATGCATTAGTTATGCCAGACAAAGATTATCAGCTGAAAGCAGCGAGTGTTTCTCCTGTTGAAAGGTTGGTTGGAAGTCTCAATACTGTAGTATATAATGACAGAGTTAATACCGATAAAATCTTAAGCTTTATTTATGACAAAAAGTAATAATTCACAAACTATTTCAAAAGATAATAAAACAGTGATCTATATGAAATCTCTTGGTAAGCGCTACGATGATGAGGCCGGAGTTTTAGATGCCCTGAAGGGTGTGAATATTGAGATTGTTGAGGGGGACTTTATAGCTATTATGGGGCCATCAGGGTCAGGTAAATCTACCTTGATGAACATTATTGGTTTACTCGATAGGCCTACATCGGGAGTCTTCTTGCTTGACGATGTAGATATTGCGACCTTATCAGAAAAAAAACTCGCTGAATTACGAAGAGACAAGATAGGTTTTGTTTTTCAGAGTTTTAACTTGCTACCGAGACTCAATGTAGCGCAAAATGTTGAATTGCCAATGGTGTACGCTAAAAAAAGCAAGGCTGAGCGCAGTAAGAAAGTAGCAGAAGTACTCAAGAAAGTCGGCTTAGCCGATAAGGCTAAAAATAAATCTAACAGGTTGAGTGGTGGTCAGATACAGAGAGTAGCTATTGCACGTGCACTTACTAACAATCCAAGCCTAATCTTGGCGGATGAACCGACAGGTAATCTTGATACCAAGACTGGCGTTGAGATAATGAACTTACTTAGAGATCTGAATAAGCAGGGTGTAACTATTGTTGTGGTGACTCACAACCCAGAAGTAGGTGACTATGCTAATAAAATAGTGATGGTTCGAGATGGCTTACTTCGTAAAACGAAAGCGGTATCATGATTTATCAAAATATCAAAATGGCCCTAATTAGTATAAGATCAGCCAAAATGAGATCATTTCTCACAATGCTTGGTATTATTATTGGTGTTTTTGCGGTACTTGTTATGATAGGGATTGGTGATGGGGTAAAAGCACAGGTTACAGGGCAAATATCTAGTCTGGGTAGTAACTTACTAACAGTGACTTCAGGACAGATAGGGAGTGGTAGTAGTAGTGCTAAGAATGGTCAACAGCAAAAAGGAGGTGGGAGTTTTAACTTTGCTAGC
Organism: Candidatus Saccharimonadota bacterium; assembly: GCA_013816445.1. GTDB lineage: Bacteria > Patescibacteriota > Saccharimonadia > CAILAD01 > BJGX01 > CAILAD01. Next base: position 806 of record JACDEK010000030.1, on the reverse strand, counting down.
AGTATCGGTACCTCTACATTGACACAGAAAGATGTAGATAGTATTCGTACCACCAAAAATGTATCTGATGTGGCACCACTCAATATAATTTCTTCTGTTGTGAGCTATGGTAGTCTTTCTACAAGTACTCCAATTATTTTTGGCACCACCCCAAGCTATAGTAGTATTCGTCAGCTAAAATTTGATAACGGTGCATTTTTTACAACAGGTGATAACGAGAAGATTGCTCAGGTCGCAGTGATTGGCGCTGATACTAAGCAGAATTTATTTGGTGAAGAATCAGCAATTGAAAAAGAAATAACTGTACGAGGACAAAAATTTATTATTGTAGGGGTTACAAAAAAATCAGATACAGGTGGCGGTTTTGGAGCGAGTTCAGATGATATTATATATATGCCAATCAACACTGCTAATAAACTTACTGATTCAAAGCAAGTATACCGAATTCTTACTCAGGTAAATCAAGCACAGAATATTTCATCAGCTCAAGCTGCCGTCACTAGTGTTATTAAAGAAAATCATAGTGGTCAGCAAGACTTTAGTGTACTTACTCAAGAAGATCTTCTCTCAACTTTTAATACAATCTTGGATCTACTCACAACCTTTGTAGTTGCCATTGCTTCAATTAGTTTGTTAGTAGGTGGAATTGGTATAATGAATATTATGCTAGTGACGGTAAGCGAGCGAACGCGTGAGATTGGTATTCGTAAAGCTATTGGTGCAACCAGCGGCAATATTCTTTGGCAGTTCTTGATAGAAGCGGTGATACTTTCGGTATTTGGTGGTTTGCTTGGCCTAGGCTTAAG
>JACDEK010000029.1:6695-9357 GCA_013816445.1 Candidatus Saccharimonadota bacterium | reverse complement strand
CTTTTAACTCGGTTTGCTTGAGTTCCATAATTTCTTTAATCGTTTTAATGTCATTATTCATTAAAGCATTTGTTGTTCGTGGGCTAAAATTGACTTCATCAATTGAAATCTGAGCCATATCAGCTTCTTGTTTTTCTGCAGCAGTTACAATTCCTCCAGCACCAACGCTAACTACATCATGACCAGCTATAACCTGGAAGTGTCCGACAAGTATTTCAGCAGCTTGTTCAACAGCATTACTTGGTGAAACAGTTCCATCAGTTTCGACATCTAAAACTAGCTTATCTAGGTTGGTCATTTGTCCAACACGAGTATTTTCTACACTATAGCGAACTCGTTTGATTGGTGTATAAATAGCATCAATCGCAATCATACCAACAGGCAGTTTTTCACTAGCTCGGCTTTCTACGGCTGCATAGCCTCGGCCCTGCTCAATATGTAAATCCATTTCAATCTTACTTTTTGCATTGTCTAGATGAGCAATCACTTGATCTGGGTTTGCAACTTCTACTCCAGCAACAACCTTAATATCACCAGCAGTTACTTCACCCTTACCAGATTTCTTCAAACTAATTGTAATTGGTTCTTCGTGGATATTTGAAAAACGAACTTGCTTAAGATTTAAGATTATTTCAATTACGTCTTCACGTACACCTGAAGCTGTTGAAAATTCATGGCTCACACCTTCAATTTTAACTCCTGTAATTGCACTGCCGGCAAGACTTGAGAGCAAAACTCTGCGCATTGAGTTGCCTAATGTCATACCGTAGCCTGGGTATAGTGGCTCAACTTCAAAGGTTGAGCTATTGCCCTGAGTATGAACTTCTTTGATTTCTGGTAGATTGATGTCGTATAACACTTTGATAACTCCTTATTTATTATTTAACGTGAGTAATACTCAATAATTAATTGTTCTTCAATTGGCTCGATTAATTCTTCTCGGGTTGGCTCACCAGTCACTTTAGCCGTCATTTTCTTCGAGTCAATACTCAACCAACTAGCTGCAATGGCATTTGCTTCAAGATTTTCTGTTAATGCCTTAAAGTATTCGTTTTTCTGGCTGCCAGCCTTGACTGCTATAACATCCTTTGGCTTAACCTTAATAGAAGGGATGTCTACTTTTTTTCCATTTAGAGTAATATGTGCGTGCGTCACAAGCTGACGAGCTGATTGTCGAGATGGTGCAAAACCAAGACGGTACACTACATTATCTAGTCGCGTTTCTAGCAAGCGTAGTAGGTTCTCACCACTTACACCAGCCTGTCTTTCGGCTTCATGTACATAGTTACGGAATTGTCGCTCTAGGATACCATACATACGTTTCACTTTTTGTTTTTCACGTAGTTGTAGAGAATAATCACTTGGCTTACTGCGACGACCTTGACCATGCTGACCTGGGCCATAGGCTCGACGTGCCATAATCTTTACTGCTTTAGGATGCAGTTCAACACCTTCGCGGCGAGATAATTTTGCAATTGGGGTGAGATTACGCGCCATTAGATTCTCCTTGCCTTTCGTGGGCGACAACCATTATGAGGAATACCTGTCACGTCTTTAATACTACTTATACTTATTCCTGATGCCATAAGTGCTCGTACGGCTGATTCACGGCCTGAACCAATCCCTTTAATAATAACGTCAACTTTGGCAAGTCCAAAATCTTTTGCTCGTTCAATTGCTTTTTCGGCGGCAATCTGTGCGGCATAAGGAGTACTTTTTCGACTACCTTTAAAGCCAGCTGAACCAGATGATTTCCAGGCAACTACATTTCCACTATCATCAGTAATACTAACAATTGTATTATTAAAAGTAGCCTGAACGTGCACTGTACCTTTCGGTAGATTGCGCTTCTGCTTTTTTCTTTTGGGTTTGGATGCTTTTGTTGCCATAATATTTTCTTAACTTTCCTTACGTTTTAGCTGCAGCTTTCTTACGACCCGAGCCAACAGTTACTCTATTACCACGTTTTGTACGAGCGTTTGTTTTTGTTCGCTGTCCTCGCACTGGAAGACTGGCTGCGTGACGTAAACCTCTATAAGACTTTATTTCTTTCAGGCGTTTAATATTACCACTTACAATACGTGCTAAATCAGCTTCTACCTTTAGATTTTTATCAATATACTCACGTAACTTACTTAAATCTTCATCTGTTAAGTCTTTTGCGCGAGTATTTGGATCAATTTTTACGGCAGTGAGCATTTTTTGGCTCGTTGTAAGACCAACACCATAAATGTAGGTCAAAGCAATCTCTACGCGCTTCTCATTGGGAATGTTTGTACCAGCTATACGTGCCATTTCTATCCTTGTCTCTGTTTATGCTTCGGGTTCTCACAAATAACCGCAACTCGTCCGCGGCGACGAATCACTTTACATTTCTCACACATCTTTTTTACACCCGATCGGACTTTCATAATGGTTATTTATGCCTGTAAGTTATTCTACCCTTATTAAGATCATATGGTGTCATTTCCACTGTCACCTTATCTCCAGGTAGGATTTTAATATAATGCATTCTCATCTTACCAGAAATATGAGCCAGTATTTCATGGCCATTTTCTAACTGCACAGTAAAGTTAGCATTCGGTAACGCTTCTACTATAGTGCCTTCAAGTTCAATTACTTCCTTTGTTTGTGTCATGAGAAATTCGTATCAGGTTAGTAT
>JACDEK010000029.1:2476-6685 GCA_013816445.1 Candidatus Saccharimonadota bacterium | reverse complement strand
GTTAGTATTATAGACGTTCTCGGTTAGCTTGTAAAGAGTTTTTTTCAACTTTGTTTTAGTAAGCTAATATTGTTCATAGGTAGCCATAAGCGCACGAGACTCGATTTGCTTGAGGGTCTCAATAATAACCGCTACGATAATAAGTAAGCCCGTACCCCCTATACTAAGGATATTTGAAGTCTTAAAAACACTTTCAACAATAAAAGGAAATACCGCTAAGAAACCAAGCGCTAGGGCACCAAATAAGGTTAAGCGATTAATAATTTTTTTCAGATATTTACTTGTTTCTACGCCAGGACGTATACCAGGTATAAACCCCCCTTGCTTTTGCAGATTTTGGGCAATTTCATCGGGCTTGAATACAACTGTTGTATAGAAGTATGTAAAAGCAAACACCAAAATGAAGTATGTGGCTGTGTAGAGTGGTTTGTTGGGCTGAAAGGTTGTTTGCATCCAGGTGGCAACGTGAGACACCCAGGCGGTCTTAGCATTCGCAAAAAGTTGCCCCATAAATCCCGGGATAGAAAGAAATGCTAGTGCAAAGATAATAGGAATAACACCTGCGGTAATCAGGCGGATTGGCAAATGTGAATCAACCCCACCATACCGACTATCACCTGCGATACGTCGTGCATATGAGATAGGAATATTACGTTGACCTTCGTTTAGTAAAACAACAAATAGTACCATTAAAACGATAATAACCGCAATAAACGCAAAGATAAATATTTTAGTAGTATCGGCCTGCACTAAACTGGCTTGCCGGGCAAGCTGAGTTGGTAAACTCGACACAATACCTGCCAAAATAAGAATTGAGATTCCGTTTCCGACCCCTCTATCGGTAATAATCTCACCGAGCCACATCAGAAGCATAGAGCCACCTGTGATTGAGGCTATCATGAGAACCCATTGATAAATACTTGGGTGGCCAATCAGGTCAACACCAGCAATCTGCAATGATAATGTTCTGGCTAGCGTAATCATAGCTACTGACTGTATTATCGCTAGTGGTAAAGTCAATAAACGCGTATAATAATTCAACTTATTTCTACCAGCTTCACCTTCTTTTTGTAACGCTTCAAGCTGAGGAACCACCTGGCCTAGCAACTGGATAATAATCGATGCATTAATGTATGGCCCAAGTCCCATTAGTAGAATTGAAAAGTTACTCAAAGCACCGCCAGTGAATAGATTAGCAAAGCCGAGAATTGGATTGCTTTGAAATAATTTTAATAAAAAGCTCTGTAGTTTGGCTGTATCTGGAACCGGGACTGGCACATGAGACAATAAACTGTACACAGCCAAGATACCAATCACCACCAGAAGGCGACGACGCAAATCTTTATTCTTATACATCTGCGTAAAAAGCGCAGTGTTCATTTTGACCCTCCTTTACTTAGTGGCTTTTTTTGCTTTTTTTGAAACTTTTGGCTTTTCTGACTCTAGAGATACTTTTTCTATTGTCTCTTTTGATTCTTTCTTGGTATTTTTTTCAGGTTTAGGTGTAATAATAACCTCACCACCGGCTTTTTTAATAGCCTCGATAGCACCTTTGCTAGCCGCGTCTACCGTTACTGTTACCTTGGTATTAATAATACCATTATTCAATAACTTGACGGGTTTTTTCACTGAAATCATTCCGGCAGCCGCTAATACAGTTTTATCAACTGTTGATTTACCAATCTTTTCTAGTTGAGATAATGAAATTACTTGATAAGTAGTTGGGTTGATGGCTGTAAAACCCCGTAGCTTTGGTAATCTTCGGCTTAATTTGGTTTGTCCACCTTCAAAACCGATTTTTACACCACCACCTGTACGAGAGTTTTGTCCTTTTGTACCACGTCCGGCAGTTTTGCCGCTACCACTACCTATACCACGACCGAGTCGTTTTTTATTAGCCGTTTTTGCTGATATTTCGTGTAATTTCATTTCTTTACTTCTTTCTTTTCTTCATCGGCTTGCAAAGATTGGAGTGCAGCAATCGTAGCATAGGCATTATTTATCTTATTACTTGAGCCTAGAGCTTTAGTAAGAATGTCTTTCACGCCTGCGACCTCTAAGATAGAACGTACTGTACCACCAGCAATTACTCCAGTACCCGGTGCAGCTGGTTTCATAAACACTATTGCACCATCAGATCTTACTTGTACTTGATGCGGAATAGTAGAGTTCTTGAGGGGAAAGGTAATAATAGCTTTCTTAGCTGTTGCAACTGCTTTGATTATTGAGGTTGGTGCATCAGCACCCTTACCAACACCAACACCTACGCGGCCAGCTCCATCACCAACAACAACTGTAGCGCGAAATCGAAATCTTCGCCCACCTTTTACTACGCGAGTAACTCTATCGAGGGCAATAATCTTTTCTTCAAATTCACTTGGGGTGTTTTGGTTATCTCTCATAATTTCTTTATTTCCTTTGCTTAAAACTTTAGACCATTCAAACGAGCTGCTTCAGCAAGTTGTTTTACTCTACCATGATACATCCTAAAACCTCTATCAAATACAACTGTAGTGATTTTAACAGCTTCGGCACTTTTTGCAATCTGTTCACCAACCCACACCGATTTTTCAGTCATTGTCTTTTTTTCGAGGGATTTTTGACCAACCGAAGTTGCGCTAGCTAATGTCTTGGCACTAGCATCGTCAATAAGTTGAGCCACTACCTGGGTATTAGAAATACGTACACTTAAGCGGGGTCGGGTTGCTGTACCAGATATTCGTGCTCTTACACGAGCTTTAGTTAATTTTTTTCTTAAGATTAATTGCTTATTCATAGTATTATCCTGCTGCCTTTACTGCGGTTTTACCAGCTTTACGTCGAATGACTTCATTGCTATACTTTATACCTTTACCTTTATAAGGTTCTGGTTTTTTAAACTCACGAATCGATGCTGCTACAGCTCCGACTTTTTGTTTATCAATACCTGAAACTATAATGTTTGATTGCTCAACTTTTAGCTCAATTCCTTCTGGTACTATATATTCTATAGGGTGTGAAAAACCAAGGTTTAATACAAGCTTATTGCCTTGCAAAGCAACTCGATAACCTACACCATTCACTTCTAAAGTCTTAGAAAATCCAGTCGTAACACCGATTATTGCATTTGCAATTAAGGTTCGTTGTAATCCCCAAAACTTCACTGCACTATCAGCTTCTGACTGAGGTGTCACTTCAATTCTCTGTTCTTTTTGTTCAATCTTAAAGCCCTCAACTACGTTACAAGTAAGCTCACCTTTTGGGCCATTGATTGTCAAGAATAATGGTTCAATTTTGACCGCTACTCCTTCTGGTAATTCAATTGGTAATTTTCCGATTCTACTCATAATAATCTCCTAGTACACCGTACAAATTAATTCACCGCCGACACCTTTTTTGCGAGCATCACTTCCCGTCATAACACCAGCTGGTGTTGAGAGAATAACAATTCCTCGACCTCCTAGTACTTTAGGAATATCTGTTTTTGGGGCATACAGACGTCTACCAGGCTTACTAACACGAGTTATAGTGGTGATCTTTTTATGTGCACCGTTAAGCTGTACTTCAAGCATAGCAAAGGCACCATTCTTAGTTTCAGAAACACTTGCAATATAGCCTTGAGTATAAAGAATATTAGCAATAGAAAGTTTGATTTTTGAATACGGAATAACCACGGCTGTTTTGTTTGCACTTAAGCCATTACGTATTCGGGTTAACATATCTGCGATTGGATCGGTTGTCATCATAATATCTCTCTTTCTTACCAGCTTGATTTCGTTATACCAGGTATTCGACCGTTACTGGCTTGTTCTCTAAATGTAATTCGCGACAGCCCAAAATCTCGAATGTATGAGCGTGAGCGTCCAGTAATTTCACAACGGTTATGTAGACGAGTTGGATTAGAATTGCGAGGAAGTTTAGCGAGGCCTTCTATATCACCAGCAGCTTTTAACTCCGCCCTTTTCATTGCATACTTTTGAGTCAGTCTTTGTCGTTTTAATTCTCTTTGGATTAATGCTTTTCGTGCCATTGCTATTCTCCTTTCTCTAATGGTAAGCCAAGTTTTTGTAATAGTACTCTGGCATGTTCTTTTTCTTTAGTTGTTGTAACAATATTAATTTGCAATCCGTGGGTTGCGCTGGCATCTTCGAAGCTTATTTCAGGAAACACCGTCTGATCATTAAGACCAATACTATAGTTACCCTGAGGGTCAAAGCTCTTGTTTGATAA
>JACDEK010000029.1:0-2466 GCA_013816445.1 Candidatus Saccharimonadota bacterium | reverse complement strand
GATAGACCTCTAAAGTCACGGGTTCGTGGAATAACAACAGCAATTAATCGATCGAGAAAATCCCACATTCTCTCACCTCGTAAGGTTACCTTCACACCAATAGGATTCTCTTCGCGAAGCTTAAATGCAGCAATACTATTACGAGATTTTGTAATAATAGGTTTTTGACCACTTATTTTTGTTAAGGTTGCAACAACAATATCAAGATGTTTACTATCTTGCACGGCCCTACCAACACCTGAGTTGAGAACAATTTTCTCTAATCGTGGTACTTGGTTGATATTTGCTAGCCCAAGATCATCTTTCAATTGAGTACGAATCTCTTTTTGGTATTTTTCATGTAATCGATTCATTTTTTCACCTCAGTCTTCTTGTCGATTTTTTTAGCGGCTTTCTTGGTGGCGTTCTTGAATTTTGAAACCTTAAAAATACGTTCCTTTTTACCATTCTTATCTATTGTATAGCCAACTCGTGCTGGTTTTTCTGAGACAGGATCAATAATCATTACTTTATTTACAGCAATAGGTTTAGTTATTTCTAGAATCCCGCCAGTAGGATTAGATTGTGTTGGCTTAGTATGTTTTTTTACAACATTAATGCCATCTACAACTACTTGGTTTGTCTTGGCCATTACAGCTACGATTTCGCCTTTTTTACCTTTGTCTTTACCAGAAATAATCAATACTGTATCTTTACGTAATAACTTCATTAAAGTACCTCCGGCGCAAGTGAAATAATCTTCATATAGCCACGCTCTCTCAATTCACGGCAAACTGGCCCAAAAATACGCGTACCACGAGGAAGCTTGGCTTTATCAATAATTACTGCAGCATTTTCATCAAATCGAATTGAAGAACCATCAGCACGATTAACTGCCTTAACGGTTCGCACTACAACAGCCTGTACAACTTCTTTTTTCTTAACAGTACCGTTTGGAGTAGCAGTTTTTACTGAGGCTGTAATAACATCACCAACTCGAGCGTAACGTCGTTTACTACCACCCAATACCTTAATACAAGATATTTCTTTAGCACCCGTATTATCGGCAACACGTAAATGTGTTTCTGACTGTATCATTTTACACTCCCCGTAGAGCTAATAATTTTACTTACTACAAAATGTTTATCATGGCTAATTGGGCGTGTTTCAGTAATCTCTACGACATCACCGGGCATACAAGCATTCTCTTCATCATGTGCCTTAAATGTATTAGTAACAGTATATCGCTTTTTATAAATAGGATGATTTTTTAGATGCTCAACAGCAACAACAACGGTTTTATCCATTTTGTTTGATTTAACTTTACCTGTTATTACTCTACTCATTTGATTTCTCCTGCTCGGTTTGAATGGTTAAAATTCTAGCTATGTCTTTTTTTATAGTCGCAATTTGCTTAACATTTTTTACTTCTTTAGTACGATACTCAATTGCTGCTGCACTAAGCTTTGCTTGTTGATCAGCTAAGTCTTTCACTAATTCTTTATCTGATTTGTTACGTAATTCACTAGCTTTCATGAGTATCTCCTGCCTGCGCTTTGACTAAAAACTTAGTTTTTACAGGTAACTTCATAGCTCCAAGTCGCATTGCTTCTTTAGCGGTCGCTTCGTCAACGCCGTCCATTTCAAATAATATTCTTCCCGCCTGTACGCGTGCCACATAATGATCTAGGGCACCTTTACCCGAACCCATGCGTACTTCAGCAGGCTTTCTCGTAACTGGCGTGTGGGGAAATATACGTATCCAAATCTTGCCGCCACGTTTTATATGACGAGTCATAGCACGTCGAGCAGCTTCAATCTGTCGAGAGGTAATGCGCTCATTTTCCATACTCTTTAAGCCATACCGACCAAAATTAATGTCTGTACCGCGGGTAGCGATACCGGCATTTCGGCCTTTCATTGCTTTTCTATACTTTGTTTTTCTTGGTAATAACATAATCTAGCCTTTATATACCCAAACTTTTACACCAATAATTCCATAAGTTGTCTGAGCCCGTGCAGTACCATACTGAATATTTGCCTTAATAGTATGCAAAGGAATACTTCCTTGTGAGGCAGACTCTCTTCGTGCCATTTCAGCTCCGTTTAAGCGACCAGAAACAGTAATCTTCGCACCCAGAACACCAGACTTAATAGCATTATCAACCGTACCTTTAATAACTCGTCTGAAAGCCATACGTCGCTCTAGCTGTGAAGCTACATTTTCAGCAATAAGTTGGGCGTGAGCCTCTGGACTTTTGACTTCTTCAATGTTTAATTTGAATTCTTCACCGGTCAATTTCTTAAGATCTTTCTTAAGAGCCTCAACACCAACACCACCGCGACCAATCACAACACCTGGTTTACTCGTATTAATAGTTACAATGAGCTGGCCGGTAGAGCGTTCGATCACCACACTAGCTACACCGGCTCTAAAACCAAGTTTCTTACTTACTAAGTCCCGAATTTTGATATCAGCAATAAGGT
>JACDEK010000092.1 GCA_013816445.1 Candidatus Saccharimonadota bacterium | reverse complement strand
CTGGTAATCAGGGTTGGTGGAACCGTACCGGTACCACTCTTAGCCCAGTTACAGCCGGCGATACTATTACGTCGAGTGGTAACATTTCTACGAGTGGTAGCGGCTCAATCACTTCGGCTAGTACTCTAACTGCAAGTGGTTCTGGCGGCTTAATTTTAAGTAGTGGAGAAACACTCACCAATGCCACAAATAATGTTTTTACATTTAGCACTAATGCTGGTGCCACGGCAGATATCTTACAGATTCAACCAAACGTGTCTGGTGTACTTTCGTTTGCGGGCACAGTTACGTCGGCAGATTTAACGGCAAATCGTACCTACACTTTACCAGATGAGAGTGGTACGGTTTGTTTACAGAACTCTGCTTCTTGTGGTTTTGCTTTAGGAACCACCACCTTGCAAAGTGCCTACGATGCCACCTCTGGTAATACTATTACCGCAACTGACGGGCGCGATCTAGCATTTACTTTCCCAGACACCACTACCGACCCAAGCTTTACTGTAAACCTCCAATGTGTAACTTCATGTAGTACTAGTGGCGTCTTTGCTGTGCAATCAGCTGGTACAAACGTCTTTCGAGTTGATCCAAATGGTAATACTAATCTCGGCATTGGTGGTATTGCTAGCACAATTCAAATAGGTAATACAACTGGTGCTGTTACTCAGACAATCAACTTTGGTAATAATAGTACGGCTAGCTCAACAACCAATATTAATATTGGCTCTAGTATTGCGGGTACGACAGCAATTACGGGTGCTACGACTATTACGAATCGTACTTCTGGCTCGGTCGATACTCTTATTGTTAATAACGGTACCTCCGCTGGTACCATTTTAAAGCTTCAAGACAATGGTAGTGACGTTTTATCGGTGGCTGATGGCGGTAATTTACTTGCAACCAAACACTCTTCATTTGGTGGAGCAGCGGCTATCGATAGCTGTCCAAACCTAAGCCCCTGTGAGGCTATAACAGGAGCACAGGAAACCTTTACTGATCTGTCTAGTACAAACAAAGTTGGAAACTACACCCACATTACTCTTGATCCTGCAGCGGATAATACGCGCAGTAATGCTGCAGGCATGTTTATTAGCCAAATTAAAACTGGTAATACAAAAAACTTCTCTGGCTTCTACCCTATTGTAGGTACTTATTCTGGCGCTTTACAAAGTGGCGACGGAAATGTTTCAGCAGCAATTGGTATAATTTCACAAGTGCAGAATAGTGGCTCTGGTACCATTAGTAATGGTATAGGAGTTCAGTCTACTATTGGAGGGTCTGGTTCTTTTACTAACGCGACGGCTTTTTCAGCTGCTATGAGTTTTGGATCTGCCGCAGTAGCGACATCGTATGGAGTTAGTGTGAATGCGGCCAGTGGAAGTGCACTTACAAACAACTATGGTATATATGTCGCTCCACAATCCGTCGGTACTACTGGAAATTACGGGATTGCTATAGGCACGGCAAGTGGTGGTACAACTAGTCAAACTCTTTGGATAGGGAATGATGCAGATGGTACGACTGCAAATGCTGGCTTGGCTTTTGGCCAGACTGTTGGGACACAAGCTAATCTATATAGAGGGGCGAATAACCAGCTAAAAACTGACAGTCAATTCTTAGCTCAGACCACCACCAACTCTACTAGTGCTTTTTCTGTCAATAACTCAGCTGGTCTCAATCTCCTGAAGGTTGATAACAGTAGTAGCAACCCAAGCAACTTAGTCACAAATCCAAGCTTTGAAACTAACACAACGGGCTGGGTAGCTCGTACAGGCTGTACTCTAGCAAGAGTCACAACAACTGCCTATGCCGGTACTGCATCAGGGCAGTGTATTAATACTGCTACCGCCAATGCTGGTATGAACTTTCCGGTTTCACTCACCAGTAGCACAGCATATAATCTAGTCGTCTATGCGCGCGCTGATACTACGAGCGGTAACTTCAGTACATTACAAATTGGACGAGCTGATGACGGTTCAACAGATACTCAATGCCTAACAGCTCAAACAGTCTCAAGTACTGGCTGGACTCGCTATGTTTGTTCATTTACAACCGGCACAACCTCGGGTAGTCCGTACATATATATTAAGCAAACTGATGCAACCGCCAGAACCGTTTATGTCGATGCTGTTGTATTACAAACCCAAGCCAATGCCGATAGTAATAACTACCGTGATGGCAAGATTAGCTTTGGTACTAACTCAATTACTTCACCTCTTACCTTGCAAAATGTTGAAAACTCAACAGGAGCTTTTCAAGTTAATAATGCTGTCGGTGCACAAGTGTTTAATATTAATACAACTGATCAAAACTTCGTTCAAAACTCAAGCCTTGAAGTCAAAACAACCAACTGGGCTGCCAAAGGGTCTGCTACAATAGCTCGGTCTACTACTCAGCAAATTGATGGGAGTGCTTCATTACTTGTTACAACAACAGCAGCAGCTAATGATGGTGCACAATATACTCTACCGAATGCTGTCGCAGTTGGCCAACAAGTGACACTTTCTGGGTATGTACGTCTTAATGCCACAGCTTTTGGAGCTGGTACGCTCGTGGGTGGCTACGTTAATGGTGGTGGTGATACTACCTGTGTGCTTGCTCCTGCCGTTTCGGCAACTGTTCCTAGTGCTACAGGCTGGACTCGATTTACTTGTACAATGACAGTAGCAACCACCAATGCGACTGCTGTCTTCTTGAAACAAACTGATGCTGTAGCTCGTAGCTTTTACGTAGATGCTGTACAGCTAGAAAATGGTGCGACTGCAACTACGTATGGACTTGGTCGTATTTCAACCAGTGGTGAATTTATTACCCCTCAAAGCTTTAGAAACCAAGCTGATTCAACTACGGCTTTTCAGATTGTTAATGCGGCCAATACAACTAGTCTATTTAATGTAGATACGCTCAATAGTGGTATCACCACAAATAGTACTGCCTCAACTCTAACGGCATTCGCTATGAACGCCAATAGTATTACTTCGGGTACGGCATTGAGCCTTTCAGCAACTGCAACTACCACAGGTAATGACTTATTGATTAGCCCGGGGGCAGGTGTAACATCTGGCTCGGCTATAAAAGTATCGGCGTCTGGCACCTCGGCTATTAGTGCTGGTCTAGTACAAATAGCCCACTCTGGTGCTTACACGAGTACTGGTGGATTACTAAACGTAACAGGCAATGCTACTGTTTCTGGTACAGTCGTG
>JACDEK010000028.1 GCA_013816445.1 Candidatus Saccharimonadota bacterium | reverse complement strand
CTACTACAATATGCTGAGCTAGCTCATTAGGCTGAGGACGAAAAAACTTAGATACAGCAAATACATCTATACTCGCCGAGCCCACTACACTCATGGCACCACTCATGGCTTCTTAATAATTTCTTTCACCGTCTTTATGATAGCCTCGCTATCTACTTCATACTCTTGCCACAACTGACTAACGGTACCAGACTGACCAAACCGGTCTTGAATACCAACTCTATAGACTGGCACGGCATACTGGGTCGATAATGCCTCGCTGACTGCTCCCCCAAGACCACCAGCAATCTGGGCCTCTTCTATCGTCACAACTCTTTTGGTTTTTTTGGCACTCTCAATAATTGTAGTACTATCGAGGGGTTTTATCGTTGCACAATTGATAACTTCGGCAGAGATATGATGTTTATGCAATTCATGCGCTGCTTTCAAGGCTTCATACACAAGTGGGCCACAGGCCACCAGAGTAATATCGTGCCCTTCTACAAGTACTTGAGCTTTACCTATTTCAAAAGGCGACTCATCGGTTGTAATAACTGCAGTTTTCTCGCGCGCCAAACGCAAGTATGCCGGAGAGTCAGTTTTTGCTAGTGCCATAGTTGCCTTACGTGCCTCAATACTATCGGCCGGAACGATAACAGTCATATTGGATAATACGCGCATCAGTGCAATATCTTCAAGCATTTGATGAGTAGCACCATCTGGCCCCACTGACACACCAGCATGAGAACCAATAATTTTTACGTTTCTATTATTAAGACAAATTGTGGTACGAATTTGTTCCCAATTTCGGCCCGGACTAAACCCAGCATAGCTTGTAACAAAAGGTTTTTTGCCAACTGCAGCCAGGCCAGAACCCACCGTTACAAGGTTTTGTTCAGCCACACCTATCTCAATAAATCTTTCTGGAAAAGCCTCTTTAAACAACTCCATTTGGGTTGATTCCGTAAGGTCAGCGCACAAAGCCACAATTGATTCATCGAGCTTACCAGCAGCTAATAGGCCTTCTCCAAATCCCATACGGTTAGGCACAAGTGTAATTTCGTCACTAAATAATTCAGAGCTGAGCTTTTGGTGAGTATTAATATGTATACTATCTTTACTCATGTTCACTCCTAATCTTTCCTTGCAAAGTACGGAGTTCGGCCAAGGCTACTTTGCCCTGTTCGGCTTTAGGTGGGTCACCTGGTATATCAGCAGTGCCAAACATACCATGAAACCGACTGTCGTTTTCCATAAAGTCTACACCCTTACCTGGTATAGTGTGGGCAATAATACATGTTGGTTTTTCAAAAATAGCCCGTGCTTGCCCTACAGCTCCCGCAATCTCTTCAAAGTTATGCCCATCTATCTCTATCACGTGCCAATTAAATGCCTGGTATTTCATAGAAAGTGGCTCAAGTGGCATCACGTCTTCAGTATTACCATCAATTTGAATATTATTACGATCAACTATCACTGTTAGATTACGCAGCTTATTTTTACCCGCAAACATCATAGCTTCCCATAAATTTCCCTCTTGATGTTCACCATCGCTCACAAGACAAAAAACATGCTGATGTTTTTTACCGTCCATTTGCAGACCATATGCCATACCAGCTGCTTGGCTCATGCCACTCCCTAATGGCCCGCTGGTAGTTTCAAGCCCTGGCAAACGTGTGCGCTCAGGGTGGCCTTGCAATCGCGTACCAAACTGACGCAGGGTTTTTAATTCAGCGTGTGGAAAGTACCCAGCATGCGCCATTGTAACGTATAAAACAGGGTTAATATGCCCATTACTTAATACTAGCCTATCGCGCTCTGGCCAGTCGGGTTTGTGCGGATCGTATTTCATGAGACCGGCAAAGTATAGGGCTGTGAAAACGTCAGCCATACCAAGTGGGCCAGCAGTGTGTCCACTACCTGCTTGTGTCAGCATTGTAATAATATCTTGCCGAATAATATCTGCTTTGAGTTTTAGTTCTTTTTGGGTGAGTACGTTCATAGGGTTTTCTCAAGCAGTAGTGAATATGCACTCAGAGTATCAAGCTCAGGGTTATCAAACAAAAATGAGTTGACGTTAATGACATCAAATTCAGCCTTAGCAATACCAGTAATAGTTTTGCCATTAACTCCACCGTCTAAACCAACTTCTATTGCAGGGTTAATAGCGCGCACCTGGGCTGGCTTTTCAAGTACTGAGCGCTCAAACTTAGTACCCGCAAAGCCCGCTGGGTAGCCCATTATCTGTACATAGCTAATAATTGGCATGAGTTTTTTGATCATATCCACCGATGTCTCGGGGTTAATGGCTAGCCCGGCTCGAAAGCCACTTTTGACAACTAGCTCAAGAGCAGCAACGACATCACCGGGGCTTTCGTACTGAATAATCACAATGTGTGGGTTAAGACTAATACACTCCCGAGCAAACCAAACCGGGTCTTCAACCATTAAGTGCATATCCATCTTGTTGTCTACTTGTTTTTGAATATCTCGTGGCATAATGGTGAGATTATCTACGTATTTACCATCAATAATATCTATATGAAATCTGTTGGTTAACTGCCTGGCCTTACGCAAGGTAGCGTTATATTCTTCAACTGTCTTGACTAGTAGTGCGGGCACTATTTTGGTCATTCTATCGTACCCGTCTGCTCATTTTCTATCTGTTCTATCTCAGCAATTCTCCGTTTGTGTCGCTCAGCTCCAGAAAATGGTGTTGTCAAAAACTTATCAATAATTTCACTCAAATCACTCAAGCTCAACTCATCAGCCGGTAATGCTAAGACATTACTGTCATTGTCACTGCGAGTTTCTACCGCCAAGTGCGGTTGCCATACTAATGCTGCACGCACGCCGTCAATCTTATTGGCTGCCATTGCCGCACCCTCACCACTCTTGCACATAATTATTCCGAGACTGCCTGGGTCTTCTACTACTGCATTACCAATACGTTCAGCAAATACTGGGTAGTCATCCTCTGGGTTCAATTCTTCTGGCCCCAAATCAACTACCTGGTATTCTTTACTCAGTAGCTCAGCCAGCTTATTTTTCTTCACAAAGCCCGCGTGGTCTGATGCAATATAGACCTTTGGCTTCATTTGATGGTCTTACCTACTAGCTGAGTCATTTCTATAAGCCGATTACTATAGCCCCATTCATTATCGTACCAAGCAACTACTTTACAGAGATTACCCCCAACTACATTAGTTAGTTTTAGGTCAACAATACTACTATGGGGGTCGCCAATATAATCTGAACTAACAAGCTCTTCTTCTGTACAGTCCATAATACCCTTAAACCTTGGTAGCTTACAGGCCTTTTTTATGACCGTATTTACTTCTTCGATTGTGGTGTCTTTTTTTAATAAGAAAGTAAAATCACTCATTGATACTACGGGGGTTGGAACACGAACGCTCATACCAGCAAATATACCCTTTAGAGCAGGCAAGGCCTGTGCTGCAGCAATTGCTGCTCCGGTGGTAGTAGGAACAATATTTTCTGCCGCAGAGCGGGCTTCACGCAAATCTTTATTCGGTGCATCTTGCAAAGATTGACTCGCGGTATAGCTATGAATTGTAGTCATCATTGCTTTTTCAATACCAAAATGTTCTTCAATAACTGCAGCCACTGGCGTAATATTGTTGGTCGTACAAGATGCATTAGAAATAATATCTACTCCGCCACCAACTTCATTTTCATTAACACCAATAACTGCTGTCATAGCTTCTTTATCATCACCCTTCACAGGCGCAGAAATAATTACTTTTTTAGCTCCAGCCTTAATGTGCATAGCGGCATCTTCACCTTTTGTAAAACGACCGGTAGACTCAATAACCACATCAACTTTTAGTTCTTTCCAGGGCAACTTAAGAGGATCTGGCTCAGCAGTAATTAAAATTTTGTGACCATCGACAATTATATGACTTTTGTCACTTGTGACTTTCTTATGGTAATGACCATAATTGCTATCATGACGCAATAAGTGCGCGAGAGTTGTAGTGTCTGTTAGATCGTTAATAGCCACCAGCTCGATATCTTTTTTTGTGAGGGCAATCTTAAGGGCATTTCGGCCAATACGACCAAAGCCGTTAATTGCAACGCGGGTTTTTGAACTCATAGTAAGAAAGACCTCCATTAATAAAGCTTATGCTTTTATTGTACCAGGTTTAAATAGCATATGTTAGAGCTTGGCTCGGAGTTTTTAGGGTGAAAGTAACTACTTTTTGTCAGACATCTTTGTATGAGGCATACATACATTGCCTGTACAGTCATCACCATTTATAAGTGCGATGATATCTGCCTCATCGTGTGCACCGCACAACGCTTGATTGGTTTTTGTATTTACAAAAGCTGGTACAGCAGCAAAACCACCACAGGCTTCACCAATTATCTCTTCATATTTATGCATTTTTTCTTGATTATCAGTATTGTTCCATACTTCTAGACGAGTAATCTGTATGTCTTTGTCTTTTTCAATCTTATCAATGACCGGCTTCATACTCAAACAGTGTGGGCAGGTTTCACCATAAAATTCAATAATATCGTCTTTTTTTGTCATTGTTTTTCTCCCTTATGCTTATTAGTTAAGTATAGCATGCCACCCAAAATAGCTATACTCGTCGAGGTAAGAGCCGAGAGTAAGCAATACTGACAGTAGGCATGTAATATAAAGGCTTGAATATAGATTAGGTACACCGTAGAGAAAAACCCAATAACTCCCCAGACACTCAACCACCAATGATAGGTTTTATGCTGAATAAAAAATACACTCGCACTTAGTACGGTAATGTAAAATATTACACCAAATGCTGCTACTGGTATGCCAAATATTTCTGAGTAACTACTTCTCAATACAGTTTCGCAACCATGAGTAAAGCTACATGGTACCAAAGCATTTGTGTAGTGAGTAACTGATAGATATAACGAATCAACTAACCCAATAACTGCTACTAGGCCAGTTACTGCGAGAAGGCTGCTACTGATTCTGCGCGAGTGCTTGGTCAATAGCATTCTTTAGATCTTCAAAACTTTTTACTTGTACAATTGTTCCGTTAATTAAAAAGGCTGGTGTGCCCGGTAAATTCAGTTTTTCACCAAGCGTAACGTCGGCTTTTATAAGATCTTTTACTTTGCTCGTATCTCGATCTTTTTTCCATTGATCTACATTTAGGCCAATTTGACGTGCATAGCCTTCAAATTTACTATTTGGGTCTTTTTCATCTACCCATTCTTTTTGATTTTCGTACACTATATTGTGCATCTCCCAAAACTTACCCTGCAAAGCTGCTGCCTCTACCGCCTGAGCTGATGCTTGAGCATTTTTATGCATTTCTAGAGGAAAGTTTTTGAACACAAAGAAAATTTTATCTTGATACTGTGGAATAATTGTATCTTTAATATACGGGTGCCAAGCACCACAGGCTGGGCACTGATAGTCACCAAATTCTGTAACAAGTACTTTACTATTAGGGTTACCAATAGAACCACCTTGACGCAACGCATCAGTGTCGGCCTGTGTTATGGGCTGGCTCTTGGTATCTTTTGTTTGTGAGTCTGGAGTCATGAGGGCCCTTACAATAAAGCCCGCTACAATCACTATGACAAGTACAATTAAAATTGTGGGTAAATATTTTTTCATACCCCAGATTGTACCAGTGTTACAAGCTGTTTGCTAGAGGGTAATACCCTTAAGAGTGTACTACTACTTGAATCTGTACGAGTTTTTTGCTATACTATTCAACATTATGTCAAAGAAAACCCAAGAACAAATTGTAATACTCAAGAATAAAGAAACCGGTAGCCGATACTACACCCGTAAAAACCCCAAAAATACGGTTGATAAAATTGAACTAAAAAAGTTTGATCCCAAAACGCGCAAAGTTGAAACCTTTGTTGAAGTAAAAGCCAAGCTTAAATAGATTTTATATATAAAATTTTTTCCAGAATAAGCCTAGAATCTACAATACAGTAATTCGTGATCTCTATAAATCTCTATAAATCAAGAGTAATTGAGACTGGGCAATGATCAGAACCCATCTGCTCTGGGTGAATCTCGGCTTTTTTAATATGACTAGTAAAGTTTTTTGAGACCAACCAATAGTCTATTCGCCATCCCACATTATTAGCTCGAGCATTAGCCCAATGTGTCCACCAAGTATAATATCCATTACCTTTTACAAATATCCGCAAGCTATCTACAAACCCAGCGGCAACAAAATTATCAAAGCCTTCGCGCTCTTCGTTTGTAAAGCCTTTCTTACCAACATTGGGTTTTGGCCGTGCTAGATCTTCTTCAGTATGTGCTACATTCAAGTCACCACAAAACAAAACCGGTTTTTTCTTTTCTAGCTCTTTGCAATATTCTAAGAATGCCGGATCCCAGTGCTTTTGCCTTAGTGGTATTCTACTTAAATCATCTTTAGAATTTGGTGTGTAGACAGTGACGACAAAATATTTTTCATACTCAACAGCCAGTACTCGTCCTTCTTTATTGGGGTGGCCATAATCGTCTTCCATACTGTATTTTTTTACTATGTCTTCTGGCAAACCCTTAAGCACTGCAATTGGCTCTATTTTAGAAAATATTGCTGTACCACTATAGCCTGGCTTTTCGGCAGAGCACCAATATTGTTTGTACTCAAGAATATCTAGTTCTGCCTGACCTTCTTTGGCTTTGGTCTCTTGCAAACAAACTACGTCTGGGTTGTAGGTTTTTATAAATTTTTGAAATTCACCCTTTTTTATAACGGCACGAATACCATTGACGTTCCAGCTAAATAAAGTTGTTTTCATGATTATAGTATAGCAAACAAAAAGCACTAGAATGACTAGTGCGTAACTTACTGAGAGTATATAGATAGATTTAATATGTAACTAAGATAGATCAACACTATTGAAGATGTTCTTCTCGCCAGGCAATCTCTTGCTTGTGCCGATTAAACATATATGGCGCGCCGAGGACTTGCATGCTCAATAGTGCTGACTGCAAAACAGGCATTGAAGATTCATGACCCCTAAGTGTCATAATCGTTAGTGACACCATCATAATGCCAACAGTAATTTGCAAAAGTGCGTAACACTTCCATTGTGTCCACTGCTGTAGCCACGGCCAACGATTTACAACCGGTCGATGAGATTTACTTACCTTTGTTTTAATCTGCACCTCAATATCGTACGTTCCAAATGAAAATCGCATATCTGCTCCTCTCCTAAGAAATTCCAATTTGAGCCATAAGCTCTGTGGTCTTCACTACGGATACGCCCGATTCAATCAGTAACTGATTGAGCTGAGTAACTGCTTCAGAATCGCTCAGATTTTCGAGTTGCAGTAAGTCTTTGGCACTAACTGAGTCACAAATTTCTCCCCAAGCTCTAGCTTGAATAATATGATGAGCAACATCCATTGTAATCACCTTTCGGTCTGAAGGTACAAAAAACCTTGCAGATACCGTACCATATTTAACACACTTATTCTATTGAGAGGGTTTTTAAACCGTAAATAACACATACGGACGAATGAGTATTTCATACGCCCGTATGTCAGACATTTACGGTAATCAAAGTGTGTTTTCCTTTCTCGCTAACTTTTTGTATAGACTATTTTGTCTTTGTTTGCATTCGGCCCAAGGCTTTATCTTGCAAACGTTCAGCTTTCACTGCCCATTTTGTAGCCATTTCGTCTAAAATGTCTTCCATAATCTGTCGATCTCTCAACAAATTTTGGGGCATTTTTCGAATCTGACGCAATACCCGTTTCTTCATCGTCATCACCTCCCTACTATGTATGTTTACATTCTTATTATACACCCGTGGTCAAGTTATTTTGAGCTTTTTACTATCTCTAAAATGTATTAACCTTGGTGCTATATATAGCATAAGCTTCTTAACTGAAAAGTAGCTGAGAATTGCCCCTATTTATGTAACTTTTTTTATTTTTTTTAAGTGCTATCTGTTAGATGAAAATTTTAGTGCTTTTTCGCTGGTGAGAATTGCAATTTTTTGGTCTACTCCCCGATTATAGCCTCCGGCCGTGCCGTCTGAGCGCACCACACGATGACACGGAATATCTGGGTTATAGTTGGTATTTAAAATATTACCAACTGCTCGATATGCACTAGGTTGACCAGCAGCCATCGCTACTTCTTTATAAGTCATTGTTTGACCTTTTTGAATACCCTTAACAACTGCAAAAACAGCTTGAGTAAAAGCTGGCAACTGGCTATTCATTTTATTTAGTTAACTTTAAACAGAATTGCTGCCATAACAATCAAAGTAATGAGCTGATTACTCAGATCAATAGCAATGAGTTTGAGCGATCTCTTGCCAAACATAGCATTACTCACTGAGTAAGTCATAACAAAGCCAAACCATATCCAGATGGCTATCTTGATTGCTGCTAGCACATCAACTGGCCCCGCAATAACAATAAATCGCTTCAATACAAAAGCACTCACAAAGGCGAGTACCAGCATGAAAACCATTGATTTAACTACTCCAGCTTGAAATTCTTTCTCACTGAGCTTAGCAAGCTTGCGCCATTCTTTACCAAATAATAGATTCGAGTACCATAAGCTACCAATTGCCATTGCCGCTACTGTTGCTAGTACTATACCTAGCCAGTTTGTCATTAAAAATTTCATCATAATATATACCTCTTATTATTTAATTTGTACTCATTATCAAACAATCATAAGCATAATGCAAGTTATTTACTGATGAATCTAAAACGAGGAACTAATTCACCATCAACAACCACTTGTTCAAAAAACATTTTTGCTGGTCGTACCCATACCTGACTCTCTGTATTTTTATACAAACTGACGTAAACAATCATATCTTCTAGAGTTTCGCTATGCTTAGCACTACATAATACCAAGTACTGCTTGCCTTTATAGTGTTGGTATAGTCCTGTTGCAAAGTCTTTCATATTTTTCCACCGTGTGCTCTAAGGGCATTAATAATCACTGCAACATCTACTAATTCTTGCAAGAGAGCACCATACACAGGAGGTATTTTACCCGCACTAGCAAATAGCATCAAAACAATACTTAGCCCTATACCTATAAAAATACTTTGCTTGGCAATCATAACACTACGCTTAGCGATAGAAACAGAATCAGCAACCCTACTAATATCGTCAAGCATAATAACCACGTCTGCTGATTCTGACGCTGCAGTTGAGCCCTTTGCCCCAAGGGCAATACCAACATCAGCGGCAGCAAGTACTGGGGCGTCATTGACACCATCTCCTACCATGCCCGTCACAGTACCCGCCTGGCTGTGAGTCTGAATAATGTGTAATTTATCTACTGGCAGTAAGCCTGAGTGAACATCTGTGATACTCACTTCTTGAGCAATTTTCTTGGCTACTACTGAGTTGTCTCCAGTCAAAATAAGGGTCTGCTGAATACCAAGTGCTTTGAGT
>JACDEK010000027.1 GCA_013816445.1 Candidatus Saccharimonadota bacterium | reverse complement strand
GCCTAAGCCTTCGTGGAAAAAGCATATTAAGCCAGTATTATATGCATGTATTTTTCTTATAGTTGTCTATGCGCTTACCATCTCAAGTCTATTAAGAATAAAAAAGATTGAAATTGTGGGCTTACAAACACTCAATGAAGACTCGGTACGTGAACAAATTCAAGTGATAGTCGGTAGTTCAGCAATTAGTCAAAATATTCTATTTGTTCCCATGGGTGAAATAAATAGTCAGCTCAAAAAAGATAACTACCAAATAGCAAAAGCTGAAGTGAGTCGTATTCCTTTTAATACAATAAAAGTTACTGTAACCGAACAAAAACCAAGTATTCTCTGGCAATCAGGAAGCACACTCTCAATTTTTACAGAAGATGGAAGAGCCTATGCTGGTGAACCAAATAATGAACTGAAACAAACCCTAGCAACAGTAGTAGACAGTACAAATCTGCCAGTTAAAGCAGGTGAGAAGATTGTATCAGAATCATTTGTAAAATTCGTAAATAAACTTCATTCTCAGCTTCCACAAAAAGGAATAAAGGCTGCAACTTACCAGGTAGAGGAGTCTACAACTGAGATATTCGTTACTACTGATTCTAGATACAAAATACGTTTTGATACCTCACGATCGGTTGATGATCAGTTAGTTGATTTGGTTACCGTTCTTGATCTACTAAAGAAACAAGGTAAAAAGCCCCTTGAGTATATTGATCTACGTATTAACGGTAAGGTATTTTATAAGTAGCTAACCATCTAAATATAGAACAAAAACCGAACAGTATTTAACTGATCTAGACTAGATAAAAATAAGCTAGAGTAAAGTTTATACAATTGGTTTTAATTATTACTATGGATAGATAATAGGCGAGATGAATAACGGGGTAGATAGGGAAGGAATGATGGAGAATATGAGACATGAGAGAGCTAAAGACAGGGCATGTTGTAAAATATACATAATCTGTTTATTTAAAATTGTGCGACACCTTTCATAGTGTTGTGAAATGACAGTCTGTGGATAAGTATATTGAGAGGACTGCAGTAGAATTGTTATGTATATATAATATAACTGTAAACGGATTTATATAATTATTATACAGTGACCACCAAGCCAGTCACTCATATTAGGATATGCGATACATTTAACAGTTATATGTATTTAAGTTCGGTTTTTGTTTAGGTATAATTCAGTGTATATATTGAATAAAAACATGTATAGAACGAATAACTGAAGCTGACGTACTCTATAGCTGAAAACAGAGAATTGTCAGAAAAATATCTATATAAATAGAAACATCGAATTATCAAGAATATTAATAATAATGTTAAAGTAAATGATACGTCGCAAAATATACATTGTGCGACAATGATATTATTGTAGTAAAGACGATTAAGTATACCCCTTTTGAACATACATAAGTATTAAAAAGCCCCTCATTTGGTGTGAGGGGCAAAATGGATAACTAGTGCTTTTGTATATTCATTATTTATCTCTAGGCTTGTAGTTTAGTAGCCCATAAGAGTATGTTATGCAAATTCTTTTTAGCTGTTTTACTTACGATAGAGATTTTTATAGTTATATATTGCAAAGATATTAGGGTGGCCACTGTAATTAGTAACGCTCCTAAAAGCACCCAGATCCGCTTAGAAACATCAATAGATTCGTTAGATTCAAAGGTCCATATTGCTACGGCAAAGAATACAAAATCTATATCTAGAAATAATAGAAACCAAAAAAATGTTTGCCAAAAATCTTTATCAAATTGTTATGACATTTCAACTCCTAAGCAGTAGAAACGAGCAAATCAGAGCTGTTATAGCATAGTAGTGTATAGAGTAATTTTACTTGTTCGGTTTTTGAGTAGAATCTTTTTTAGGAGGGTAGTAGGGTTTACTGGCAGCAAATTTGTTGTCACCATCACCTTTATGGCTGTTCTTATTGTTTGTGTGATTAGGGCGGTTACTAGAATTACTGTGGCTCGCATTATTTGGTTTATGTACCATTTCACTATATTTCTTTGGCTCTGCCCCACTCACTTGTAAGCTTGGGAGACTTTGCGCAGTATCAGCGATTTTCTCATTTGCCTGAGAACCTTCTGGAGCCTTACTCTCCCCTTCTTCGTCACCAAGTGCCCACTTACTAATTTCTACTTCTACCTCTGCTCTTGGCGTACCATACAGCTTCTGAGAGTGTTCAATGATCTGTGTAGTAATATCATTTGGTGGCTGAGGCATAAAGAGTGTTTTGGCTGAAAAAGGCATACTGGTTTGGCCTTCTATACTCATACTGACATAGACATTTTGTTTATCTAGATTAACCAGATCTAATGGCTCAAAAACAGGCTCAAAGTACTTTGATAAGTAACTAGCATCATCAGCGCCTACCCGAAAAGTTACCATACTACCAACGTTACCAAATACCGCGTTACTGACTTCCTCAGGCATTTGAGCAACGTATTGATTAGCCATTGTTAGGTACAGGCCATACTTACGGGCTTCAGAAAGAATAGTAGCAAAGCTTTCTGTTGCAAAGTTTTGAAACTCATCGACGTATAAGTAGAAAGGTTTTCTGTCATCAACATTTAATATATCAGCACGGGTCATAGCTTCAAGCTGAATTTTTGTAATCATAAGTGCACCCAAAATTCCGGCATTATCTTCATTGATCTTACCAAGACTGAGGTTAACAATCAGTATCTTACCTTCATCCATAATTTCGCGAATATTGAATGAGCTCTTTGGTTGACCAATAAGGTTACGCACAAGTGGGTTGGCAGTAAAAGCTCCAACTTTATTAAGTACTGGTGCGACTGCTTCAGAAGCAAATTTATCATTCCAGCTCGCAAATTCATTTACCCAAAAGGCTTTAACGACCGGGTCAGTAATATTGGCAATAATTTCATTGCGATATTTTTTATCACTCAGCATGCGAGTTATTCCAAGTAAGGTGGTATCGGGTGTCTCCAATAGAGCTAGTAGTGTAAAACGCAAGATATGCTCAAGGCGGGGTCCCCAGCTGTCGGCAAACATTTTCTTCAGTACCCCAACTATTTCAGAGGCTACATTATTACGACGGTTTTCGTCATGAACTTCCATTGGGTTAAAAGCTACAGGAAACTCTTTATCGGCAGGGTTAAAGTACACCACATCTTTAAGGCGTGATTCAGGAATGAATTTCAATATATCTTGGGCATAATCACCGTGAGGGTCTACGACTGCAAAACCTTGATTACCATAAACATCAGATAATGTTAATAGGTTAAGTAAAAATGATTTACCTGCACCAGATTTACCAATAATGTATAGGTGTCTTTTACGGTCTTCGCGCTTGATACCAAACTTAATGTTAGCTTGTCTAAAGGTTGTAACACCGAATAGGCTAATTTCTTCAGTGGGTGTGTTGGCTATGGTTGGTAAGTTGGGTGGTGGTTCACCAAGCTTTGTGTTGGTGTATGCTACTCCCGGTGTTTCGACACTTGTATGGGGTAAGTGGTATAGACTAGCTATTTCTTCAATATTAAGCACATATCCAGCATCTTTAAAGAGTCGAGCCCGATATTCATCAAGGCCTGCTTCACCAGTTTTTAAGCCAGTGCTAGTAAAACCATTCAGGTTAATTGTATTGAACTGTTTAAAACCACCAACAAGAGCTTGCATACGTTGTTTTGCACTAGCTTCTGTATCTCCAACATACACCACCCGTATTTTTGTGGCAAAACCAAGTTTTTGAGCTTTGGTTTCGATCGCCGCATTGATTGTGGTTTGCCCGGGTGTGATATCTTTTTTCTCGGGCTTACTGTTACTAACCTCAGCACTTGGTGGTGCACTGAGAGCTCGAGCAAATGCAATAGGTGCGTTTAGGGCTTTTGAACCAATATTGTCAAATGCACTAGATCTTTTTCCATTTACGACTTCATCAATGTAACGCAAGCTTTTGGTGTGCCAGCTATCATCAACAGGTTCCATTAAAAATTGTATCCATAATTCCTCGGTTCCAGTTAGTGAAGCAAGAACAGTTGTTAAGCCTGCAAGTGGATCAACTTCAAAACTTTGAAAGGTGCGAATTGGAAATATTTCATCTTTTGTTAGGGTAATTTCACTTGAGTAAGTTTCTCTACCTCCCAGATCTTTTTGGGTGTAGTCATTTTCCATCCGAGAGATCTGCACGGTTGGATACTGTGCATATATCTGGCTAGTAATAAAATCTTTTAGGTGCGTTGGGGTCCAGACGTAAAAGTGAATAATTTGCCCGGCTGACACTATTTCAAAACTAATATGATCTTGAATAATTCCTTCTTTAGTGAGCTCGGCAGTTGAACGCAAAATGCCATGAAGACTTGCAAACATTTGTTCGGCTGAAAGTTCTTTTTTTTCATTGTCTTTTGGCACAATAATATGTACGAGTACGTGTTCGGTACTTTCAATGTAGCTCACTTTTTGGTTATTTTTCCAAATCAAATAGCCTAGGTATGCAGCAATTAGAGTCCAGCCCCAAAACTGAAATAATACAGTACCTATTATAGTGAGTGTTGTAGAAATGAGTGAGAATAGTGTATCCATAGGTGCTTATTGTGACGGCAAAAACCTTAAAAAACGACGTGAATTAAGAAATAATTACTTATGCATTCTTTTTTGTACGCCCACCACGACGGGTACGTTGAGCTGGTACGTAATCAGCCTTGATCTTATAAGTACCACGTGATGTTCGTTCAAACTGTGGTTTTTCTTGTAAATTAAGTGTTATGGTTGTGGTTTTAACCTGTCTACGAGCTAATACTTTTGTGATAATGTCTTCTTTACTCATTGGAGAGGTTTCACGCAGTATCTCTTCTATAATATCAGCCACAGTGCCAGCTTGATAGCCCCATTCGCCAAGAGCGTAGATTCCGCGACCAATTAATACAAATCGTCCGTCTTTGATGAGTTCGTTATGGACAGCTTGAGTCGTAACCTTCTTTGGGTTAGCGGGTAGCTCAGTAATTTTTGTTGAAATCTCTGTAAAGTGCATTGGACGACCACCTTTTTTCAGAACAAGATAGATTTTGTCTCGAATGCTTTTAGGGTTTACTTCTGGCCATATGCTTAATCCCCAGAGACTATCAAGATTTGCGAGCTGAGTACTAGCCAGAGCTAGTTCTTGCAAGGCTTCTTGAGAATGTGTTCCATTAATGTTTTTCATAAGCTTATCAAAACGCACAGGCTTGCCTTGATCTGTTGCTAGAGTGATAAGTTGTTCATGTAGCTTACGCACACCATCTTCTTTATAGCTTTCACTTAAGAAAACCAGGTCAGTGTGACGATCATTACGATCTAGATAAGTGAAGTGTGGGTTTAATTTAATAAGAAAGCTTAAGTGAGGTTGCAATTTACCATCAAGATCAACTTCTGTGACAAGAGATGCAAAACCAATAATACCACCCTTTTTGTCAGTAATAGCAACTAAAATATCATTCAGGTCATGATCATGATTGAACTGCTGACGAATTTTAGTAATTGCAGCTTTTTCTATTTGTCGAACACGTTCACGGGTAATACCAAGATTTTTACCAATTTCTTCTAAAGTTTGGGTTTTTCCGGTTGTAACGCCATAGCGTCGCAACAGAATTTCTCGATCGCGATCTTTTTTAAGAAGGTCAAGGCTATCACTTATAAGTGAATCAAGTACTTTTTTATCTATAGCTGTTTTTTTTGTTGTCATACCAGTAGAATTCCTTTGTTATTTTTTCAATTCTTGTAGAAATTTCAAATAAAATGACTGTTGCGCCACTCTGGTCGGCAGTCAAACTTAGCTAAATTATATCACTTTACTGAGTTAAGGTCAACGCTATTCGGTAGGTTTTTTACAGGCTTTTTCGTGGTCTTTTTCTTAGTAGGCTTCTTATTGCCCTTGGCAAACCTATTACCTTTTGGGTTTTTACTGCGTTCTAGTAATAGTTTCTGAGCATCTTCAAGAGATAATTTCTTTGGATCAACGTCTTTGGCTATTTTCGCATTAGTCTTACCATCTGTTACATAGGGGCCATAACGACCATTTAATATTTGTATACCCTCTTTTTCAAAGGTTTGAATATGTTTTTCTTTGTCAGCTTTAATCTTTTCAGCAATAAATTCAAGAGCTGTTGCTAAAGTAATAGTGAAAGGATCTTCTTTCTTAATAGAAACAAAGGTTGAGCCAAATTTTACGTAGGGACCAAAACGACCAAGATTAGTGATTATTTCTTGTCCATCTTCAGTTTCTCCAAGTGTGCGAGGTAGTTTAAACATTTCAAGAGCTTCTTCAAGAGTGACGTTATCAAGCTGTTTACCTGTTGGCATTGGTGCAAACTGTGGCTTTTCATCATCTTCAGCTTGCCCTATCTGAATCATAGCGCCATACCGGCCCATTCGAGCAATAACCGGCTTTCCACTTTTAGGGTCTGTACCAAGAGCACGACCTTGATTTGCCTCTTGTCGACTAATGTCATCAGATGCCAAAACTAGCTTATGAAAAGGCTCGTAAAAGTCGGCGATCATTCTGTTCCACTCTTCTTTACCGTCAGCAATTTTATCAAATTCTGCTTCTACATCAGCAGTAAAGCCGTAATCTACTACTTCTTGAAAGTATTTAACCAAGAAGTCGGTTACAATCTTGCCGGTATCAGTAGGAATAAGCTTGTTCTTAATTTCACCAAAATTTTCTTGCTCCACCGTCTTACTAACTTTGTTGTCTTTGAGGGTAAATACTGTAATATCACGCTGTTCACCATCTTTGTAGGCCTTTTCTACGTATTCTCTACTCTGAATAGTAGATATCGTTGGCGCATAGGTAGATGGCCGGCCAATACCTTCAGCTTCAAGTTTTTTAACCAGGCTTGCTTCGGTGTATCTTGCTGGTGGCTTCTCATAGACAGGTTTTGCCGAAACTTCAGCAAGATTTAATTTTTCACCTTCCGTAAGTGGAGGTAGTAGCTTATCTTCACCATTTCTACCCCAAGCTTTTAAGAAACCATCAAAAGTTACTACCTCACCCTTAGAGACGAAATGTTGGCTGGAGTTATCTGAAATAGCTATGGTGAATTCTGTTTTTAAGACTTCTGCATCAGCCATCTGACTCGCAAGTGCTCGTGAATGAATGAGTTTATATAAGCGTTCTTGTTGGCCATCACTGCCGGCAGAGTCTTTATTGAAGTCGGTTGGTCTAATTGCTTCATGGGCTTCTTGCGCACCTGCTTTGGTTTTGAAGGCTCGTGTTTTGAGATATTTATCACCATACTGTGTAGTAATAATTTTACTGGCCTGGGCTATTGCGGTGGCAGACAGGTTAACTGAATCAGTTCGCATATATGTAATAGAGCCGGCCTCATAGAGTTTTTGAGCCAAAACCATAGTTTGACGCACGCTATAGCCAAGTTTGCTTGAAGCAGCTTGTTGTAGTGTTGAGGTAGTAAATGGTGCTCCAGGGCTACGTTTACCAGGTTTTTGTACAATAGCATGTACCGTGTAGCTAACAGTAATGAGGCTTTGTAAAAATTTCTCTACTTCAGCTTCATCTTTGAGCTTAGTGCTCAGTTCGGCATCGAATAGTTCTTTATTATCGCCATGAAACTGTGCAGTTACTTTGTGACTAGCCTTTGACTCAAAAGCCTCAATCTCGCGTTCTCGCTCTACAATTATCCGTACCGCAACAGATTGTACGCGCCCAGCTGATAGGCCGGGTCGTATTTTTTTCCAGATTACTGGGCTAAGCTCGTAGCCCACTAGCCTATCCAGTACTCGACGAGCTTGTTGGGCATTGACGAGATTTAGATCAATTGTGCGCGGGTTTGCGACAGCGGCTTTTATAGCGCCCTCGGTGATTTCGTGAAACACAATACGTTTGGTAGTTTTTGGGTCTAGTTTGAGAGCTTCGCACAAATGCCAGCTAATTGCTTCTCCTTCACGGTCTTCATCAGTTGCTAGCCAAACTGTTTTGTCTTTGGCGGCTTTTTTTAGGGCATTAACAGTCTTTGTTTTATCATCACTAATAACGTAGTTTGGCTCAAACTTGTGCTCAATATCAATCGCCATACCACTTTTGGGTAAATCACGAATATGTCCGTAACTTGAAAGTACCTGGTAGTCACTACCAAGATATTTCTCTATTGTCTTTGCTTTTGCAGGTGACTCTACTATAAGTAAGTTTTTTGCCATATTCGAATATGCTAACGGTTATTAATAATTAATGCAAATTTTGGGCGCATAAGTTCCAGACTATATATGAGTCGGCTTAGTTTTGTCAAATAATAAAATAAAAACCCCATTGTTATGATGAGGTTAAAGTGTAAGACCTTCGAGTCCAGACTCGAGTTCAGCATAGGTTTGCCAGCTAATTACTGTCCGGGCCATCTGTGGGACGTAGGTTCTGCTAACTTCACTGCTTTGGGCCACGACAATAGGTATTTGTCTAGCAAAGCAGTAGCCAATCTCCATAAGCATACCTTCGCTCTTCTCTTCAGAACTTAGGATAACTAATAAACAGCTACATTTGTCTAAAACACTAAATGCATGTTCCATTATTTCGCGAGCACCCATTTTACGGTCTTGAAACTCGTCTTCTTCAAAATAGGTACAATGAAATTCGATACCCGCTTTTTTAAGTCCCTTCCGAACAGCGTTCATTTGCTTGTCGAGAAATTCTGGTTCTTCGCCAGTATGGCGGTACGCAACAAATAATTTTGGTGTTTTCATAGCTATAAAGATTACTACATTTATACTGTATTGTAAAGGCTATCGCACCATCCATTGCCCGGCACCAAGATTACGAATCTTGCCAGTTATCTCCATTAAGCTCAGAACGTGTGCTAGCCGAGGCGCGTCAAAATCACTATTTTCTATCATTAGATGAGTACTGTTGTTTCCGGCTTCTATGAGGTCAACTACTATCGCCTCTTCTTTACTTGCAGGAGCAACTTTTTTGGTTTGTAATACTGAGCTTTTGAGCTCAAGCTCAGCAAGTACATCGGTAGCATCAGTAATGAGTTTTGCACCAAGCTTAATGAGACTATTTGGCCCTGCACTGCGGGGACTAGTGAGGTTACCTGGCACAGCCATAACCATGCGGTTTTCTACTGTGGCAAAATTGGCAGTAATAAGACTACCACTGCTGGCATCGGCCTCGGTAACTATGACTGCCAGGCTAAGCCCAGCAATAATGCGGTTACGGGCCGGAAAGTTAAACCGCTGAGTATTGGTACCTACTGCATACTCGCTAAGTATTGCCCCGCCATTTTTGAGAATTGATTTAGCCAGGTTTCTGTTTGCCGCCGGGTAGATAGTATCTAGTGGTGTACCCAGTACTGCCACTACTCTACCGCCAGATTCTATTGCTGCTTGATGCGCTACTGCATCTATGCCATATGCAAGCCCACTCACAAGACATATACCTGCTCTGGTTAAGTCTGAGGCTAGCTTATAGGTCATTTGTCTGCCGTATTCGGTTGGGCGTCTGGTACCTACAATAGCCACCATTGGTAGG
>JACDEK010000026.1 GCA_013816445.1 Candidatus Saccharimonadota bacterium | reverse complement strand
GTGCTGACCTTGCCGAAATATATGGTACTAATGATAGCAGTCTAATGGCTGGTGACGTTGTGTCTATTGACCCTGCAATCAATGCTGGGGTGAAAAAAAGCAGTGGAGCTTATGACAGTCAGACAATTGGAGTAATCTCAACCCAGCCTGGATTGATTATTGGCGATAATACACAGGGTGGATCAGGCACGGCTCTTGTTGCACTCGCTGGTCGTGTTCCGGTAAAAGTATCTTTAGAAAATGGTACTATAAAACCCGGAGATGCTCTTACTCCATCTTCTACACCTGGGGTGGCAATGAAAGCCACCAAAGCCGGAGCAATTATTGGTCAATCACTAGGTACCTATGATGGTAATGGCCCTAACTACGTACTTGTGTTTATTAAGAATAGCCATGCTAATGGCACTAAAATTACTGATGTTTTAGAAGGCGTTACTACTAGTAATACTGACGCTCAACAAACCCTCGCACAAAAAGCTTTAGCTTATTTCTCTACTGAAGGTAAGGTACAGACAGATGCGACAGATATTTCTGAGATATATACAGACCGTGTGAGTGCTGCCCTAGAGGTGATTACCCCTCAGCTCACTGCCAATAATGTGTCTACAGACTCTATCACCTCTTCTACTAATACTAATATTGCAGTTGATCTTAAGAGTAACGGTAGATTAATCATTCAAGATAGCGAAAAAGCAGAAGTGGCCAGCATAGACGATAAGGGCAATGCTACTTTCAAGGGTACAGTTACGGCAGATAAGATTAAGGCCAATCAAATAGAAGGCTTAGAAGTGTTTACCAATAAAATTTCTGCTCTCGAGCAAGCCCAGCAAGCTTCAACCGGAACAACTACCCAACCAGGTGTAGCTTCAAACGGCACAACAAATGCAACAGTTAACCTCAAAGATATTACTGCTCAAACTGCCATTGTATCTGGTGATCTCACCTCAAATGGTACATTGTTTGCTAATGGTGCGCTCAAAGTTACTGGCCCGGCTGAGTTCTTAGGCAACAGTATATTCTACAAGCTTGCGACCTTTATAGATAAGACAATCTTTAAGAGTAGCGTAAACTTTGAGGCCCCAACCACCTTTGGTGACAAGATTATTGTTAATAACAATACTGCCGGAACAGTTAAAATACCAATTGGGGAAACAAAGATTGTTGTACAGTTTAGTAAGCCATACAACACTCCACCAATTATTAATGCCACCCCAATAGGTATAATTGCACCAAAGTATGGAGTTACAAATATTACTAAAGATGGTTTTGAGATAGATATTGACCCTGCTCAACCAACAGAGACCCAGTTCAACTGGTTTGCCGTAGAAACATCACAACCGTAAGGCCATGTCTCTCTGTACATACAATACATTGACACAATAACTACTTGACTTTTAGACCGAGAGTTGTACAATGAAGGTGTTATTGTACCCACTACCCTTAGAAGGGGGTGAAAAATTAATGAGTAGTTTCTCTGAAGCACTCGTAGAAGCGCACTCTGAGTCAGAGACCGAATCACAGCTTGTGTCGATTATTCTTGATCTCTTTGAGATCTGGGATCACATCGATATGGGTCGTAGACGGCCAAACGACAAAGAGTCATACGCTGATCAAGCCTATAGGCTGGTGCTGGTGCTCGAAGCTGAGCCCTGGAACCTATCTACAGACGAGATCACTGAGCTTTCAGACTATGCCGAAGAGTTTCGCAACATCTTCAATCCGCCAGGGCCAATACTCCTGACAGAGACGGCATAGCAGAGGGAGACCAGACATGGATGTAACGTGCTTACTGCACGCCAAGTCCTTAATAGGCTACGGGTTGTAGTATTTACAGCCCGTAGCCTTGATCACTTTAGTGCAAGCAGAAGACCATCACGATAGACGGTCTTTTTTTGTATGCTTATATAAATTTATTTTTTCTTCAAAAGCTTTTTGAGATACATGCCTGTATAAGAGTTTTTGATAGCAGCAATGGCCTCAGGTGTACCCTCACCCACAATTGTTCCGCCACCGCTCCCGCCTTCTGGGCCAAGATCTATTACCCAGTCAGCACACTTAATAACATCAAGATTATGCTCAATAATCAGTACAGAGTTACCCATCGCAACCAGTGCTTGTAATACCTCAAGAAGCTTACGTACATCTTCAAAGTGCAAGCCTGTCGTTGGCTCGTCTAGTATGTATAAGGTTCGGCCTGTTGCCCGCCGGCTGAGTTCTGAAGCCAGCTTAATACGTTGCGCCTCACCACCAGACAGTGTTGTAGCTGGCTGACCCAGCTTAATGTAGCCAAGGCCAACACTACGCAATGTCTCAAGCTTACGTGAGATAGATGGAATATTACCAAAGAACTCACAGGCATTTTCAACCGTCATCTGTAAAACATCAGAAATGTTTTTACCTTTATATAAAATCTCTAGGGCTTCACGGTTGTAGCGTCTGCCATTACAAGTCTCGCAAGTCACATACACATCAGGTAAAAAGTGCATCTCTATTTTGATAATTCCATCACCCTTACAGGTTTCACAGCGCCCACCCTTTACGTTAAAGCTAAACCGCCCAGCACTATAGCCTCTAATTTTGGCCTCTGGCACCATCGCAAACAAATCACGTATGTCGTTAAATGCACCTGTGTAGGTGGCGGTATTACTACGTGGAGTTCTACCAATTGGGCTTTGATCAATATCAATTACTTTATCTAGGTGTTCTGTGCCTTTAATTTCTTTAAATTTACCGGCTGGCTCTTGGCTACGATGATATTCTTGGCTGAGCTTGCGTGCCAAAATGTCATTAATCAGGCTAGACTTACCACTACCCGATACTCCACTCACAACTGTCATAATACCAAGCGGAATTTTTACTGTTACGTCTTTGAGATTGTGCTCAGTTGCACCAATTATTTCTATGTATCTACCGTCTGGCTTGCGACGTTGCTTGGGGGCTGAAATAGATTTTTTACCACTTAGGTACTGGCCAGTCAGTGACTCAGCAACCTTTTCTACCTCAGCCGGTGTACCCGCAGCCACAACTTTACCACCATCTTCGCCTGCTAGCGGGCCAATATCTACCACATAGTCAGCAGCGCGAATTGTATCTTCATCATGTTCTACTACAATGACGGTGTTACCTAGATTACGTAAAGTATTAAGCGTCTCAATCAAACGGTCATTATCGCGCTGATGCAAGCCAATAGAAGGCTCGTCTAATATATACAATACTCCCATTAAGCTTGAGCCTATCTGAGTGGCTAAGCGAATACGTTGGGCTTCACCACCGGCAAGTGTAGTAGCGCTACGATTAAGTGAAAGGTAACTCAAGCCAACGTTGTTCAAAAACTTCAAGCGAGAATTAATTTCTTTGAGTATCTGGGTGGCAATAATTGCTTCTTGGTTTTCTAGCTTGATTGTACTAAAGTAATCTACAGCTTGTTCTACAGTAAGCTCAGTAATATCGGCAATTGAGCTGTCGTGTACGGTTATTGCCAGTACTTCTGGCTTTAAGCGCTTACCGTCACAACTGCCGCATATTTGCGTAGTCATGTACTTTTCTATTTCGCGTTTTACAAAGTCACTATCAGTCTCACGGTACCGACGTTCTAAGTTTGGAATCACACCTTCAAACTTAGTTTTATACATTCGTCCACCTGGCCCTGGTACACCTATCTCTTCATCACCTGTTCCATAATAAATAATTTTTAAGTCTTTTTCTGTCAGGTTTTTTATAGGAGTTGTTAGGCTAAACTTATGTGCTTTGGCAATTGATTCTAGTAGCTTAGTGTACCAACTCATTCGTTGCGTCGTACGGCTCCAGGGTCTTATCGCCCCTTCTAAAATACTGAGGCTTTTATTGGGTACAATCATTTCTGCATCTACTATCAGCAGCGAACCAAGCCCCATGCAGGTTGGGCACGCGCCATGGGGGCTATTAAAACTAAAGAGTCTGGGTTGAATTTCTGGCAAAGCAAAGTTTGAGTCGGCGGTTGTAAAGTGCTCTGAAAACAATTGCTCTTCATTAGTATCAAAGTTTAGTACCGTAATAACTCCTTCACCAAGGTGCAAGGCAGCTTCAACAGACTCTACTAATCGCTGAGGGTTAGTAGCATCTACATTGATTCTATCAATAGCAATCTCAATAGTATGTTTTTTGTTACGGTCTAAAGCAGGTAGTTCATCAAGTTCTAAAAGTTTGCCATCGAGCCTTACACGAGTGTAGCCAGCTTTTTTGGCCTCTTCTAGTAAGTGCAGGTGTTCACCTTTTTTGTCTTTTACAACTGGTGCTAAAATAACAATTCGTGTGTCTTTAGGATATTGCTTGATAAGGTCAACAATTTGTTGAGGAGTTTGTTTGGTTAATATCTCGCCAGTGGTTGGGTCATGCGGTATACCAATGCGCGCAAAGAGCAGGCGCAAGTAATCATATATTTCAGTCACCGTTGCAACGGTTGAGCGTGGGTTGCGGCTAGAGCTTTTTTGATCAATTGATATAGCTGGGCTCAAGCCTTCTATAAGGTCTACATCAGGCTTTTCCATGAGGCCCAAAAACTGACGTGCATAGGCGCTGAGTGATTCTACATAACGACGTTGGCCCTCAGCATAGATAGTATCAAAAGCCAGCGATGACTTGCCTGATCCGGAGAGTCCGGTAATTACTACCAGCTTATCGCGTGGTATCTCGAGGTCAATATTTTTTAGGTTGTGCTCACGGGCACCTTTGATAATTATCTTGTCATGCATACTATCTAGGCCTTTTTACTCCAATCAAACGTAATTCAAGGGTCAATTGTACTCTACTTGTCAATATTATTCAAGCACTAAAGCTTGTACTGAGGTGTATACATGCGCTACTATAGTAAGCATAACTAGAGAGGAAATAAACAATGGCAGAGGCACCACGAATGTATGATCCAGGCGAACCCAATCAAGGAATTATGCAAGCAGCATACGAAAGCGCCAAAAAAGAAATTCCCACTGCTTACGGAAGAGCTAAAATACTTGATCAAAAACCACCATCTAAAGATATGATCACTGAGGTACCCACTCAAGAGCAACTTGAAAAGAAATACGGAACATACACTCACATTGAGCCGCCGCCCGTTCCTCCTCTATAGTATACTCAGTACTAAAACACTAGGACGATGTATCTTACATCGTCCTTTTTTATTATATCAATCTTGAATAGCTTAAAGATCATATTCTTGATCACTCATTTGATAATTATCTTGTCATGCATACTATCTAGGCCTTTTTACTCCAATCAAACGTAATTCAAGGGTCAATTGTACTCTACTTGTCAATATTATTCAAGTAGTTGCTTTAGCAATATCTGATAGCAAAATCGATCTTCGCTTGTTCTCAAGCGGCTTACCATTTACCAAATACATAAAAGATTCGGCGTAGTCTTCATGTGGCTGTGCCGAGCCATACTTGGTTGGTGCCTCGGATAAATTAAGTGCGCGAAACTGTGCCGATTGTTCATGTCCATTAACTTTCTCATCTAGGATGTGTCCAACTTCGTGAACAAAAGTAGTTTGAGCCGTAAGGGTTGACTGGTCTGTCTTCAAATCAGCCCAATCGCCTGGTTCTAGGATATCGAGAGGTACCAGCTGAGCCTCGGCTTGGTCTAGAGTTAATATATTTTTACTAGTATCAAGAATAATTGCGTTCTCTTTACCTAGTGCTAGCCCTCCACCATCAATGACACCGTCGGCAAAGTATATTCTTAAACCAGGAAGAACTTCCTCAAGGGGTTTTCCCAAAGTCTGCTCAAGTTGCACCAATGCATTTTCTGAAGCTTGAGACAAAGCTTCATGGTTTCCTTCACCGCACAGCCGGACTTCTACCCCACCTTCACCTTCACCTCTGGTAGCAATTACCATTTGCGACTCTGGTGGGTATTTTTCGATTAGATTCGAGAGAGCTGTAGAATCTTCTTGGTATTCGATCGCTTCACCCTTTGGGGTCTCGGTAATATTACGATTAATTGCTGCCATTGCTTTTAGATCATTAACTGTGTCTGAACTCATACTTGGATCTGTATTGTCGCCTAGGTCGTGGTTGGTTTCGTCACTCATTAGCTCGACTCCTTTTTTCCGTAGTATTCTTCGAGCACCGGCTCTAGGCTTACCACGTGCGAGCCACCAAAGACGATAAATGGTCGTTTGCCATCTGTAGTAGCATCGGCAATCGAATCAAAGATACCTGAGTCTCGACCAGCCAAGTTGATTCTACTTATCTCAGAGAGCCTGCCAGTTCCTGCTGCTTCTATCCAGCTCAGCACTTCATTATTGGTTACCTGGTCTGAAAATTTTACCTCTCCATTTTCACTTGCTTCAAGTTCTGGTTTTCCGTCAGCCCGCAGGATGGCGTTCCATTTTTCTAAATATGGCAGAACTTTCTTTTTCTCAGCGGCCAATGCCTCTGGATGTTCTACTAAGTACTTCTTTTGTTCATCACTAAATACCTCAAATCCCGGCATGCGCAACTCGGCTAATTGGAAATGAAAATTCATCGCAATGTCATCTGGAACCGGCTTGTCATTATAGTTGGCAGCCATCGCCCGTAAGGCAAAAAACAATACGGCATCTTCTCTAGATACTCCAACTCTCTCGAACTTTTTGAGCTGCTCGGGGTTGTCTACTTCGGCAGATTTAGCACTTACACCATCGCGATTGGCCAAAAACTGTAGAAAACCACTATCACCTCGCCGGGCGTCTCTAATTGCTCCATCCCGGGAATCAATAAATTGTTCATCTAATGGCGGCCCCTCATATATTACTAGGCGCTGTTCTGGCTGTGTGGTGTCTAAATAGTGTTGCCATCGTTGTTCTATTTCTCTAAAAGCCTGGGCTTCTGGATTGTAATCATGCCCATTTGTCACCACGCCTTCTACGAGGCCCGGTGCGGTTTGATCTTCTGACAGCTGGCCAGTCGCAGGATCGAGCTTTTCGGTATTTATCTGCGCAATTATGGTAACGGCGCCATCGCCCAAGCTATAAACTTTAATTTTCTGGTGCCCGGGCGTGTTGGCATTATCAACGCGCTCTTGATTTACTTTTTTGTAATATTCCGAGTGATAATCAGCATACGTCTTAAATGCCTCGTAACGCTTTTTGCTTTCCATATCTTCTTTCCCTTTCTCCATCCCAGCCTTTAGCTCAGCATACACATTTCTTTTGTCATGCATTGGTTGACTTGAAACTGGTTCATGTGGCTCTCTCATTTGCTCATCTTTTTACTATTTAAAACGTCTTTAACTTCTTCTATTTGGTCGCGGAGTTCGGCGGCTTTTTCAAACTGTAAATTTGCAGCTGCTAACTCCATTTGCTCATTGAGCTGCTTGGTTATAAACAACAATTCATCTTTGGGTACTTTTTTGAAGTCTATATGATTTACATCGGTTGTTTCGGCATCTATCTCAGCCTGCATACTTTCTTGCAAGGCTTTTTGCACTGTCATAGGTGTAATACCATGCTTTTTATTGTAAGCCTCTTGCACGGCCCGTCTGTCGGTGGTGATCTTAATAGCTCGCTCCATAGAGCCAGTCATCTTATCAGCATACATTATGACCTTACCCTCTTGATGGCGTGCTGCCCGGCCCATGGTTTGAATCAGTGAGGTTTCTGAGCGCAAAAAGCCTTCTTTATCAGCATCTATAATGGCCACAAAACTCACCTCAGGCAAATCTAGGCCTTCACGTAATAAGTTGATACCAATCAGTACGTCATACACTCCTAAGCGCAAATCACGTAATATGTCTATACGTTCAAGTGTATCAACATCACTATGCAGGTATTGCACTTTTATACCAATCTCTTGCAAGTATTCGCTCAAGTCTTCGGCAATTCGCTTTGTCAGTGTAGTTACGAGGGTACGCTGACCTTTACTAATACGGTCTCTAATTTCTGCTAGTAAATCATCTACCTGGTTTTCACTTGGACGCACCTCAATAATTGGGTCAAGTAGGCCCGTTGGGCGAATTATCTGCTCAACAATTTGTTTTGAGCGTGAAAGCTCATATTCTTTTGGGGTAGCCGAAACATAAATAACCTTATTAATATGGCGCTCAAACTCACTGAAGTTGAGCGGGCGATTATCAAGTGCGCTTGGCAGACGAAACCCGTGCTCTACTAGAGTCTGTTTGCGAGCTCTATCACCACTAAACATACCACCAACTTGCGGAATACTAATGTGGCTTTCATCTATAAACATCAAAAAATCATCAGGAAAATAATCCATCAGTGTAGCGGGCTGAGCACCTGGTTCTCTATTAGTTAAGTAACGAGCGTAGTTTTCTATACCTTTGACGTAGCCAGTTTGCTCCATTATCTCAAGATCGTACTTTACTCTACTCTCAATTCTTTGGGCCTCAATCAGCATATCTTGTGATTTAAACCACTTCACCCGCTCATCGGCTTCATCACGAATATGTACCATAGCTTGTTGCAATTGCTCGCGAGGTGTTACGTAATGTTTGGCCGGAAATATCGCGAGGTCTTCAAGAGTAGCTGTTACTTCACCGGTGAGATAATTAATGCGTTTGATTGACTCAATCTCATCACCAAAAAACTCAATTCTATACGCACACTCTTCGGCTACAGGAAATATATCGAGATTTTCACCACGAATTCTAAACGTACCGCGCTCAAAAGCCATATCATTGCGCTGATATTGAATGTCATTTAGCTGGCGCAGTAATTTGTCGCGTACGCGCCTCTCACCTTTTTTGAGCTGCAAAGTCATACTAGTGTAGTCATCAATATTGCCAATACCATATATACAGCTCACTGAGGCAATAATTATTACATCTTTACGGCTGAGTAATGCTGCCGTAGCTGCGTGACGCAGTCTATCTATTTCTTCATTAATTGCACTGTCTTTTTCTATATAGGTATCACTGCGAGCAATGTAAGCTTCTGGCTGGTAATAATCAAAGTAACTCACAAAGTAATGTACAGCACTTTCAGGAAAAAACTCTTTAAATTCACCATACAGCTGAGCTGCCAAAGTTTTATTATGACTCAATATAAGAGTGGGCTTACCGTAGTCTTTAATGATATTGGCCATGGTAAAAGTTTTACCAGAGCCCGTAATACCAAGTAAAGTCTGTTCTTTATCACCATTAGCCAAACCAGCCGAAAGCTTGGTAATAGCTTGCGGCTGATCGCCGGCTGGCTGGTATTTAGACTTGAGTGTAAATAAGCTCACGAAGTCTACCTGTTAAGTCGAGCAGACAAGGCAAACTGCATAAAATAATTCTCAAGACTTTCGGGCGTAGTGTTATACTGGTTATCACCAATTAAGTAATCAGCCGATACTTCTCTGGCACGTGCTAGCTCGCTACCTCTACCATACCAGCGCTTATCAGCAAGGCTTAGATCGAATAATTCCATTGCTCGCAAAGTTGCACTTTTTTTATCGATGTTATTTTTTGAATGAATAGCGCGACCGATTTCACTGCCAATGTTGCCCAATTGTTCTGAAAGATTTAGTTCTTGCCATTTGCCGTTAGCCAAACTGACGTGTTGCACTTGGGTCATTCGGTTACTAGCTCCGATAC
>JACDEK010000091.1 GCA_013816445.1 Candidatus Saccharimonadota bacterium | reverse complement strand
TAAGGAGAAACATGGCAGAATTTTATAAAAGTAAACAAAATAAGTTTTATGCAGAAAATATAGAATATATCGACTATAAAGATGTAAAAACTTTACAAAAATATGTAAACAGTAGCGGCAAAATAGAGTCACGTAAGCGTACAGGTGCAAGTATGAAGCACCAACGA
Source organism: Candidatus Saccharimonadota bacterium (assembly GCA_013816445.1). Classification (GTDB taxonomy): domain Bacteria; phylum Patescibacteriota; class Saccharimonadia; order CAILAD01; family BJGX01; genus CAILAD01. The sequence goes on along the minus strand of JACDEK010000091.1, from coordinate 3,074 downwards.
ATGCTGGCAGTCGCTTTGAAGCGCGCTCGACATATTGCTTTACTACCTTTTGTAGTAAAATAAATTTTATTTTAGATTTTAAATAGTTTAAGAAAATCAAATAAACTAAAAGGAGAAGATGCTAAAATCAAAAATCTAGCATCTATAATCTAATTTTATGTACAATCCAACTGATTTGCGAAAAGATACTTTAATTGACCTTGATGGCAAGCCTTACAAGGTGATTGAGTACGCTCAAAAGCAAATGGGGCGGGGTGGCAGTATTGTTAATACTAAGCTCAAAAATATGATTAATGGCAGCGTAGTAGATAAAACATTTCGTAATGATGCTCGCATATCACCAGCTGATATCAGTCGACAAAAAGTACAATATTTGTATTCAAGCGGAGACACTCTCAGTCTAATGGACACAGAAAGTTATGAAACTATCGATTTACCACTCAGCACTGATGAGAATATTCCCAAGTATATATTAGAAGGCGGCGAGATAGATGCACTTATGTTTGATGATAAAATTATTGGTTTTGAATGGCCAAAGAACGTGTTTTTAAAAGTTACTCAAGCTCCTGGGGGAGACAAAGGTAATAGTACGTCTTCTAGTACAAAAGAAGTCGAGCTAGAAACTGGTATAAAAGTACAAGCACCACAATTTATTAAGGTTGGAGATAGTTTAAAAGTTGATACTCGCACTGGTGCCTACCTAGAGCGCGCAAAATAGGTCTTGCTACACATTGTGACGAAATACTACTATGTCACCATCTTGCATAATATAATCTTTACCCTCTAAGCGAACTTTGCCAGCGGTACCTGCACCAGCCCAGCCACTGCCAGAAACAAATGAGCTATAATCAACAACCTCAGCTTTAATAAAACCCTTTTCAAAGTCAGTGTGAATAACACCAGCAGCTTGTGGTGCGGTAGCGCCAGCTGGTATTGTCCAGGCCCGGCTTTCAACAGGGCCAGTTGTAAAGTAACTAATGTAACCAAGTGTTTGGTAACCAAGACGAATAAGAGTTTCAAGCCCAGACTCAGATTGACCCAAGCTTTCTAGTAGCTCTTTAGCATCTTCTTCTGGCATGTCTTGTAACTCAGTTTCAATCTGCGCACACAAAAATATACACTTAGAGCCCTCAACTAGCTTTGCTAATTCAGCTTGTTTACTAGAGTTACTCAAGGTTGCTTCATCTATATTAAAAACATACATAAAGGGTTTTATTGTAAGAAGTTGAAGGTCTGCTAATACAGCCCACTTGTCATCCCAGGCTCGATCTGGTATCTGTTTTGTTCTAGATCCTGAATCAAGTTCAGGATGACGGGATAAAAGAGAGTTTGAATCAAGAATTTTTTTGGCTTCTTCTAGTGTTTGAATATCACCAATAATTTTTGGATTTGATTTCAGCTCTTTTTGGAGAGTTTCGAGCTTTTTGGTAACACTGGCAAGATCAGCAAGGCACAGTTCAGTACGAATAATCTCAATATCGCGCTCAGGGTCAATTTTGCCTTCTACATGTACAATGTCGTCGTTTTCAAAGGCCCGCACTACTTGAGTGATGACGTTTGACTCTCTAATATGGCTCAAAAATTTATTACCCAGACCCTCGCCCTTACTTGCGCCACGTACAATACCCGCAATATCTACAAATGTAACAGCCGCCGGTATGACCTTGGTAGACTGACTAATTTTAGCGAGTGTATAAATGCGCTCGTCAGGAACATTCACAACCCCCGTATTGGGCTCAATTGTGGCAAAGGGGTAGTTGGCCGCCAGAACACGGTTTTTAGTAAGAGCATTAAAGAGAGTGGATTTGCCAACGTTAGGTAGGCCAACTATTCCGATTGATAACATCAGTGTATTATATCAGATACGGAGTGATAAATAACTATTTACTATTTATGTATTATATGATATAGTTGACTAGCTAATTTTGTACCTGTCTCAACCGCACTAAAGGGGGATGCAATTGAAAAAGCTCGTTGTTGTAACGGCATTGCTATTTGCGCTTTTGCGCGTAGCGCCAGTGAGTGCACAAACAGGCAGTGAATGTAGTAGTATTGAGCAAAAAAGTGGTGAAGCACCAGTGATTACGGGCACCGGCCCACCTGCAAATATTCTTATGTCAGCACTTGGCACTGACGATCCTTCTGATGACTTTCGTTTTGTTGTAGAGGCAAACCCTGGATATAGCCTAGACTTTATTCAGTTGGTCTATAATGATAGTGTTGGTACGCGCATTGTTATGCCTGATGCTCAGAGCAACTTTACAACCGGATGGCAGACAGATGCTTCTGGAGCGTTCAAGTACTATAAGGTAAGTGGCTGCTTTGCTCGGCAGGCTAGTACGACAACTACCTCAACTGAACTTCTGCCTTTGCCTAGTGGTGTGTTAGAGTGCCTAGAATCACAACACGTTGTTCAAAATGCTGACAGTTCATTGAGTTGTGTGTTCAACTCATTACCTACACCCACTTCGCCAAATACAAGTAAGGCTGCCTCAGCCGTATCAGCAAAACCTGTCTTTACGGGTTAAAATATACTCCAAACATTTGTTTGGAGTTTTTATTTTGCAATACCGCTAAAGCTAATCTATAATAACCATAAGTATATTTATGGAAACAAATAGTTTACAACCAGCTAGTAATAAGCCATTGCCAGAAGCCCATACTGGCAAACCAAAAAAATCTAAAAAAGGGTTAGTAATAGGGATTATTGTTTTTGTTATTGTTGTTACTTTGATTGTCGGAGGGTTTTTTGGGTATCGTTATTACATGAATAAGCAAAAAGCTAATCAAATAAAAAAAGAAGAGGGCATAAAAAAAGATGTACTTGAACATAATAGTACACAATCAGATGTAGTTGAGCAGTCCACTAAAATAGAAGATTTAAAGCCGGTGTTTAGCCAATGATAAAAATAATATATATATATATTTATAAGTTACTAGGCTGTCTTCTATTAATCTTAATGGCGGTTATTTTGAATAGTGCAGTTGCAAATGCACATCCAAATGCAGTTGATTGGCCAGCCTCTTGTGCTGCTACTACTCAACAGACTGGTTGGGCGGCTTATGACAGAACC
>JACDEK010000090.1 GCA_013816445.1 Candidatus Saccharimonadota bacterium | reverse complement strand
TGCTCTAGATCCAGAGTATGCCGGTAAAATTGGCGTGAAGCTGAATGACCTTCTTATCTCACAGCCAGACACGGGTGAGCAGGCTCTAGAAATTTGTGAGACTCTTGTGCGCTCAAGTGCCGTCGATGTTGTTGTTATAGATTCAGTAGCTGCTCTTGTGCCTCGTGCTGAGATAGAAGGTGAGATGGGTGATAGTCATATGGGTTTGCAGGCGCGTTTAATGAGCCAGGCTCTACGTAAGCTAGCAGGAGTGATAGCTAAGTCTAATACGACAGTTATATTTATCAATCAGTTGCGTATGAAGATTGGGGTAATGTTTGGCAACCCTGAAGTCACTGCTGGTGGTAATGCTCTTAAGTATTATGCATCTGTTAGGCTTGATATTCGTCGTAGCGAGCAGCTCAAAGATGGCGATAATATTGTTGGTAATCATGTAAAAGTGAAGGTTGTAAAAAACAAGATTGCCGCTCCATTTAAGATTGCTGAATTCGACATTATGTACAACGAAGGTATCTCACGCTCGGGCGATATGATTGATCTAGCTGTCAAATACAATCTTGTACAAAAAGCCGGTGCATGGTTTTCATACAAAGATGAAAAGATTGGTCAGGGTAGAGAAGCGGCTAAACAATTCTTAGCTGATCATCCTAAAGTTATGGTAGAGCTAGAAAAAGCTATTCGTGCTGAATCATAGACTAAATAACTGTCAATAAAAGAAATCTCATGGCTACTATTACTAAAATTCAGCCACAGGTAAAACGCGACGGCTACTACAATATTTTTGTAGACGACGCGTTTTTCTGCTCGTTGAGTGATTTACAGGTATCGGTACTGAGTCTAAAAGTAGGCCAAGACTTGACTACAGAGTTGCAAGCAGACATCTTGAAGTCTTCAAAGGTTAGTAAGACATACAGTAGGGCATTGTATTATTTGCAATATGGCCCTCGAAGCGTCGCGCAGATGCGTACCTATCTTATACAAAAAGACTATGAGCTAGAATATATTGAGCCAGTACTTGAGACTTTACAGTCTGAGCATTACCTTGATGACAGTCTTTTAGCAACCAACTTTGTACTTGAGAGACAAAATAGTAAACATCGTTCAACACGCCAGCTCAACGGTGAGTTGAGAAAAAAAGGCATTGCACCAGATATTATCGAGCAGGTATTGAGTGAGCTTGAGGATGATGATCAACTGATTGCAATACGAAGCCTTGCTACAAAAAAGATGAAACAAGCACGCTATCAAGATCAAACAAAAATGACCCAGTATTTGCTGCGTCAAGGCTTTACTTATAGTAATGTAAAAGAAGTTTTGGCTGAGCTAGCTTTTAGCGACAACAAATTTTAAGACCATTCCAATAACTGCCAACCAAAGTATTGCTACTATTACTATCAAAACTCACCTCCTTTTTTACTAGTATGACAGGCTAACTTCTCTGAGGCAATACTGCTGGTGCTGATTTTTTTATTTTAGCTACATTTTCTTTGACGATAATGGTATTTTTTTTGGTTTCAATAATATCCGCTCTATCAATTAAGAGATGAGTGACTAAGAATTTTTTAAAAAGAGGTGGAGTAACACCAAGCTTAGTAACGTAATAATGTGCTGGGTCAAACAAAAAGCTAGTGACTTTACCAAGCTTTTTGCCAGCTGTTGTTTCTACCTTTTTACCAATTAACATGTAATTATCAGTAATTGTATGTTGGTAGCGCACAAGATCGGCAAATTCACTTAAGTTTTGATGTGAATCAACGAGTATTTTTTGTGCGTTAAAGAAACGAATATCATTTGGTAGTAAATAATGCACGTTTTTTGTGCCTGGTATTGCAACAGTACAGGCTACAATTTTTAAATCTTCGTTTGAGAGTACAAAACCCGTCAGTGTTCCAAGGTGTTGTGAGCTTTGCACACTCACAATGGGGCGACCTACAAGTTCTGAAGAAAGCTTTTGCATAAGGGTATTATACCTTGACCAGAGTAATTATATAAGCTATAATCACGTCTGTAATATTAATTTTTAACACGCCTTTTTACTCTCTCAATTTTTTGAGACAGTAAAGCCCCGAAATAATCGGGGGGTGCCATAGAAAGGAGTGCAATGCGACACTACGAAGTTGCGGTAGTATTACATCCTGATTTAGAAATAGATCTTGAGAATACTACCAAAAAAATAGAGAAAATTATCACTGACCTCGGTGGAAAAATCGAGAAAAAAGATAATTGGGGTAAGCGCAAGCTAGCCTACAAAATCAACAAGCTCGACTGGGGAATCTACGTTTTTTACGAAATTGAGATTGACCCTACAAAAGTACGAGCTATCAATGATAAGCTACGCATTACTGAAGAAGTAATTCGCTATCTTATTGTGTCTTTAGAAGATATTCGTTATTTGAAAAAGCCAAATCAACAGCCAGCTGAAAAAAAACCAGCAGCTAAAGAAGTTACTAAAGAAGCGTAAATTTTTTAAGAGGAGGGATAAGTAATGGCAAAAGACTTTAATCAAGCAATCGTAATGGGTAATCTTACTCGAGACCCCGAACTCAGAACTACGCCCGGTGGGCAGTCGGTCGCATCATTTGCAGTTGCAACTAATCGTAGTTGGAATGATCCATCTGGTGAGCGTAAAGACTCAGTAGAATATCATGATGTTGTAGCTTGGGGTAAGCTAGGTGAGCTTGTATCAAACTATTTAGCAAAAGGCCGAAAAGTATTAGTAGTTGGTCGTTTGCAGACTCGTAATTGGGATGCTCAAGATGGCACTAAGCGCCAACGTACAGAGATTGTAGCGACAGATATTAACTTTGTTGATAGAGTTGGTGATGCACCAGAAGTTTCTAGTGATAACGAAAAACCAGCTACAGAAAGTAAACCAGCAAGTAAAAGTGCAAAGAAAGATGATGTTGTTATTGAAGATATGGGCGAGGGAGAGATAAACCTAGACGACATTCCGTTTTAGTTCGACTGCAGTTCTTGGCGTATTTCGGCGTTAGAGTTTCCAGGCGGCACTCACTGTAGGTGTACTACAGCTCGTTTACCGGCTTCAACTCTTCCTTGAAATCCACTCAAGCTCAGCAGTCTCTAGCTTAAATTGCTAAATCAATTAGAGTTAATTATCCAAGATAAAATAATAAGGAGAAACATGGCAGAATTTTATAAAAGTAAACAAAATAAGTTTTATGCAGAAAATATAGAATATATCGACTATAAAGATGTAAAAACTTTACAAAAATATGTAAACAGTAGCGGCAAAATAGA
>JACDEK010000025.1:1124-9766 GCA_013816445.1 Candidatus Saccharimonadota bacterium | reverse complement strand
TATCTGTTGGAGCTTGACTCGGGAGAGAAGTAGGCATGTTCTCATAGCCAACTATTTTTGCTATTTCTTCAAACAGGTCTTGTTCAATTCTTATATCGGTTCGCCACCATGGGCACGTTACTGCAACTGTATGATTAAAGCTATCCACATAGCGTCTAGCTCCACGAAAATCAGGGTCTTCAGTAATTATTTCAACAGGGTCTTCTCGTACAACTTGCTCATTTTTTGGTAATTTTACCCATTCACCATTTTTACCTCGAACAGTATCCACAGCGTGAATAATTTTTCCATTACCTATATAGAGTGCAGCATGAGATATCCCTTTTCTTTCTTCTTTTTTGAGTTTTATCCATGGACCATCCCGAAAAATAACATCTCCAGGTTTTAATTCAGAAACATCTACTTCTTTTCCTGACTCAAATAATTGTAAGCATTGATGACCCACCATCTGGCCAATAAGAGAGTAGATATAATCAATCAAATAACTACAATCAAAAGCAGAGGAGCCATCTTGTTTAAAATTTGCACCCCATTTATAGGGTCTACCAAGATGTTTTCTAGCTTCTTTTGTAATAGAAAAATGCTCGGCTTCAAAGCCTCTGTTATGCAAACCATCAAGTATGTTTTTCTCATCAAGTTTCATACCTAAAAATTTCTCTGCCGCTCGAATTCTCAGACCGATATGCTGAATCCATGGCCACGAGTATAATTGATCAAATGGTCCATCAATCACTTTAGCCTCGCAAATATCGCTCAACAAGTAGAGAAGCCGGCCGGCGGTAAAATCCTGAAGGGGGAGAGGTAGACCTTTTTCAAACCGAGCACTAGCTTCAGTTCTAATACCGTGTCGTAATGCAGACTTACGCACAGTAGTCTTATTGAAATGTGCTATTTCTACCATAACTTCAGTAGTTTTTTTATCTACTTCTGTCGACTGACCACCCATTACCCCGGCAAGTGCTATTACACCACTTGAATCAGCCACTACTAAATCTGTTTTACTTAATGTACGAGAAGTACCATCAAGAGTAGTAAGTAATTCTTTTTCTTTTGCAAAACGCACTTGCACACTGCCAGAAATTTTATGAGCATCATAGCTATGTGAAGGCTGGCCAGTCTCTAGCATTACAAAGTTTGATATATCTACCACAGGATGGATAGGGCGAATACCAGCCGCTAGTAAGTTATCCACAAGCCATTGAGGTGATGTGCTATTTTGTTTCACAGATAGCTTTAAAGAAATAAATCGCAAGCACTCCCCAGTTTCTTTGACTTTTACAACTTCCCTGTTTTTATATATTATTTCAGCAACTTTAGGTTCCTTAATCTGATTATTATGTGAATTTGCAGAGATTTCCCGAGCTAACCCCAAAACCGATAACATATCCCAACGATTTGCAGGTGTCTTAATATCCACGATGTCACCAGTATTTTCTATGTCGCACAATGATATACCAAGGGGTAGGCCAGGGTCGAGCTCTAGTATACCCGTATGATCATCTGAAATTCCAAGTTCTTTAGCTGAACACAACATACCCGCCGACTTCTCTCCACGAATGGTAGCTTTCTCAATCTTAGTTCCATCCAGTAATTTTGTTCCTGGCTGAGCATATGCAACAATTAATCCTACAGCTAGATTCGGTGCGCCGCAAACAACTATGGCTTTTGTATTATTGAATTCAACTTGAGCTATGCGCAATCTGTCAGCATTGGGGTGTTTTGAAACATTCAATACCTTTGCTGTAATGATTTTTTTATCAATCTCAACTGAGCTGATTATTTCTTCAACCTCAACCTCCGTACGCTCTAGTGCCTGTACAATTTGTTCAGTAGAAAGTACATTTTTCAGATAAGAATTTACAAATTGAATAGGTAGTTTCATATCAAAATTGCTCCAAAAATACAAATCTTGGGCGCCACAACTCACGTAAATCACCAATACCGTACTTAACTACAGCAAATCTCTCTGCTCCCCAACCAAAAGCAAAACCTGAGTATTTGTCTGGGTCGATTCCACCATTGCGCAAAACCTGTGGATGAACCATTCCTGCCCCACCCAACTCAAGCCAATTTCCTTGATAAAAAGCATCTAATTCAACAGATGGTTCGGTATACGGAAAATAACTAGCTCTAAAACGTATTTCAACATCTTCACCTAACAAACCACGTACTACCCTTAAGAGTGTTCCTTTCAAATCTGACATAGACACTCCTTCACCTACAACCAAGCCCTCTACTTGGTTAAAGATCCAGGCGTGAGTCGCATCTTCATCTTCATTTCTAAATACTCTACCTGGTACAATAATTTTGAATGGTGGAGTATTTTCTTCCATAAATCTTACCTGCATACCAGATGTATGTGAACGAGGCAACAAATTCATCTTGCCATTATCAATATAAAACGTATCTTGCATATCTCTTGCTGGATGCTCGGGGGGCATATTGAGAGCCTCAAAGTTATACCAATCTGTTTCAATTTCATCACTATCAACAATAGCAAATCCAAGCTCAGTAAAGATCTGATATGTCTGGGCTAATATTTGGCTTGTTGGGTGAATATGACCAAACCCTTTATCTAAAGACTTTCCTGGTAAGCTCATGTCTAACGAGGGTAACTGAGTTGCGTCCATAAGAGATGACTGAGACTTTTTATAAAACTCATCAAGATTTTTTTTAACTGTATTTAGTTGCTTTCCTAGGTTAGCTCTCTGGTTTTTTTCTATATCAATAAGTTGCCTCAAATCCTGAGAGATAGTACTTTTGGGTCCTAAATACTTAGCCTTTAAAGCATCAAGTTCAGATTTATTATGTACATTTTCAAAAGACTTTTTAGCTACTTCAAGATATTCAGGTGTAATCGTACTAAATTTTTGCATTTTTTATATCTTCACTTTCCTGGTACGAAAGTACAATTCAATTAGTAAAACTGTTAACGTAAACAGTATAACATCACGCAATGTAAGACTCCTTAGACTAGACAATGCTAGAAGAACCGAAACCGTAAAACCCAAGAGAAAGCCTGTTCTCATAGATGAAATTATAATTTTTCTTGGTTGCATTCTATTGTCATCTTTTCGTAATTTCCAAAGGTAATCAAGAAGTGTAAAAAGACTAGCAAAAGCAATAAGAATACCCACAAACCAAAAAGTCATTACAGCTGGGCCAAGTTCTTTTGGTGTAAAGTTACTCGTAACCAAAAACAGACTTACAAAAGAAGCGATACATACTACAGAAAGTAGTAGAACATTTATAACAATTGTGCGATTTCTCATAATAAAAGATTAACTACACTCTATTATCTGATAAATACCGCTATAAGTATAGTATTTTGTGTATTTATACTTATGAGCACACCCTTGTGTTCATATTTGAATACATTATTTATTTAATGCATACTTGTACATATACTGAATAACTATATTGTTCTTATGTATACAGGGTATTTTTTGTGAATATTTTTAATAATTAATTTTCTAAAACATGTCATTTCTATGCCTAAGCAATTTTACTTTTGCACAGAATATTTGTACTCAAATAAATGATTTTATAAAAAATCAAATAAGCCATTATAAAACCGAACAAAGCATAGTTTGTTGTATGAAGATGTGGAAAACTTGTTGATTCTTTTGTTAATAGGTTATGACAAAAGATATGTATGTTACCGTTAGAAAATTTTGACAAAAAAATATGTAATTAAAAATTCGTCATACTCTTTTTCAATAGACCGATGTCTGTTCTATAATGCATTCCATTAAACTTAATTTTGCCAATAACTGCATAGGCCCTTTCTCTTGCCATAGATACCTCTTCTCCGGTTACTGTAATACTTAGTACCCTACCTCCATTTGTAACTACTTTACCTTGAGATTTTTTTGTTCCTGCCTGAAAAACAATTATATCACTGCGTACAGTAGTATCTAGACCAACCACTTCTTTATTCATCCTATAATCGCCTGGATATCCTCCTGAAGCCATTACAACGCATATAGCTTTCTTCTCGCTCCACCTTACTACCTGAGTTGATAGATTACCACTTGTGCACGATTCAATCAATTCAAATAGATCACTCTCCAATAATCTCATATAACTCTGGCACTCAGGGTCTCCAAAGCGAGCATTAAATTCAATAACCTGAATTCCTTTTGGTGTAACCATTAGACCAGGGTACAAACAACCTATAAATGGATGCTCTAATCGACGAAATTCGTCTATGACAGGTTGAATAATACGTTTTTGCACAAACTTCATCTGCTCTTGATCAAGTATCTCCACCGGGGCAACAGAGCCCATCCCACCTGTGTTCGGGCCCTTATCATCGTCAAGAATTGGCTTATTATCTTGACTAATCGGAAACATAACCACATCTTTTCCATCTGACAATGCATGTACAGATAGTTCATACCCCACCAGAAATTCTTCAATCACGACCCTGCATCCCGCCTCGCCAAAAATCTTATCTATCATCATGCTTCTTAAAGCTTTCTGTATATCATTTCTAGAATGGCAAATTACCACACCCTTTCCTTTGGCTAAGCCGCTCGCTTTAATAACAACTGGCAAATCATGGCCTTCACAATATCGTAATGCAGAGTCATAGTCTGCAAAAGTAGCAAATTTAGCAGTAGGAATATCTAACTTTTTCATCATTTTCTTAGAAAACGCTTTTGATGACTCTATCTGTGTCGCGAACTTATCAGGACCAAAAATCTTAAGTTGAGCATCTCTAAAAACATCAACAATACCAGAGGCCAACACATCATCTGGCCCAACGATCGTTAGATTAATCAAATTAGACAAAGCGAATTTAACAAGCTTGTTATTATCCATCATATCTATCGAGATATTTGTACCTATTTCAGCTGTACCAGCATTACCTGGGCAAAAGAATAGACTCTGTACTTTTGTAGACTGAGCAAGCTTCCAGCCCAAAGCATGCTCTCTTGCACCACCACCTATCACTAAAACCTTCATTATTTTATTATAACAAAAAAACCACCCCTCTAGGGGTGGTGGAGTTACTGAAAAAATATGGTTACGGGCCAACGTATCTGCCCTTTGAAAGTAAAACTTTAATTGGCACACGCTGGCCCGAGAAATTTCTCTAGGAAAACCCAAAGAAATCTATAATGTGTTGTCAATTCGTGAATGTGCATCGATTGCAGTAATAGACACGGTTGACGACTTCCCAACCATCCATCTGGTAGTACAGTCAGAACAAGCACTCTAATGAATTAGGGCGCTAGGCCTGACTGCCTCCTTCGGGATAGACTGCTTCATTACTTTAGAAGGTACAAAACGGTAAAGTAAAAAGGCAAACCCTCGAACAGTAGGGAAAATCTGGTCATAAAAAGCAAGGGGGCTGCTTTTTATGAGCCAGGTCTTCCCTACCGCAACAAAGGAAACGATAATACTTTTTTGAGATCAAGAATTATCAAGATTGATTGCGGTTTAATATGTGTATGGCATATTTTTTTATTTTTGTTTTTAATGAACTAACTATGTATACATTGTAGCAAACGCTTATGCTTATGTCAATGCTTATTAACGTATTTTCTACAATCTTACCTGTAGATGTATGTAGACACTTTTACAACAAGCCTAGTTTTTCTTTCACTTCTGAGAGTTTTTTATTAGCAATCTCAGCCGCTTTTTCACTACCTTCACTAATAACTCTCTCTAAGTTTTGCTCGTCTGCTCGTATCTTATTAAACGCTAGTTGCAAGGTACTTAACTTTTCTACAACAAGCTCACCTAGATCTGTTTTAAGCTCTCCATAGCCCTTATTGGTGTATCTATCTACAATTACATCAATAGATTCTTCACTAAAACCAGAATATATCTCTAATAAGTTAGAAACAGCTGGCTTGAGGGTCTTATCGTACTTTATAGTATTATCTGAATCAGTAACAGCCTTCTTAAACTTTGCCTTAATTGAATCAAGAGGCTCTTGAAGCATTATAAAGCTATCTGGATGATCACTCTTACTCATCTTTTTTGACGGGTCATCAAGTCTCTTGATACGGGCACCGCTAGCGGGCATAGTAGCTACAGGTAAAACGAAAGTTTCTCCATAGAGCTTATTAAATCGCTCTGCAATAGTACGAGCAAGCTCAATATGTTGTCTTTGATCTTCACCAACAGGCACTTCATTAGAGCTATAGAGCAGAATATCAGCAGCCATAAGTACTGGGTAATTAAAAAGCCCTACAAGCTGTCCTTCAGGCCCAAGCTTCTGTGATTTATCTTTATACTCTGTCATTCGACTGAGCTCGCCCATTGTTACATAGTTATCGAGAATCCAGCACATCTCTGCATGAGCAGATACTCTTGATTGAACGAGAATAATACTTTTTTCTGGGTCTAAACCAACAGTCAATAACCATGCAACTAAATCATATGTTCGCTTTTTCAGTTGTACTGGGTCTTGTCTAACTGTAATGGCATGAGCATTTGGTACAAAAAATATTGTACGGGCACTACCCTGCTGATCTGGCCAATGCTTCATTGCACCAAGATAATTACCTATCGTCATATCGCCCGAAGGCTTTAAGCCTGAAAATACTGTTTTCATATACAAATTATATCACAGCTAGTCACTAAGATTGGGCTTCTCTATGACAAGTGGCTCAATTACCGGGTCGGTTGATGCAATTTTTACTACATCTTTATCAATTTTATTGAGCTCTTTATGCGCTGTATTGTAATGATTAACAGATGTACTGAGTGAATTACCAAGCTTATGCATATATTCATCGTAATTTATAAGATGCTTGCCTAGCTGCCCAACACGTTTCTGTATTTCTTTGGCCTGTTCTTCAATTTGCAGGCTACGCAAACCCTGTAATACCGTTTGAAGGTATGCCATAAATGAGGTTGGCGATACTATAATGACTCTTTTATCTCTAAAAGCATATTCAATAAGGTTTTGTGAGCTTGTCTGAATAGTACCAACCTTATTAACGAGCAAATCATAATATATTGCCTCTGATGGAATAAACATAAAGGCAAAGTCCATTGTATTCTCATCAGGACGAATATACTTACTCGTCTCATCAATACGATTTTTAAGATCGGCCTTAAACTGTTTGATCATCACATCACGATGAGCCTTGTCTTTGGCATCAACTACTCGATTGTAGTTCTCTAAACTAAACTTTGAATCAATTGGCAGCACCTTACCTTGATCTAAGAATATAACAGCATCAACAATCTCACCATTCTTAAACTTGTACTGAAGCTTATACCTATCTGGAGGCATAGCATTTTTAAGTATTTCATTGAGATAGTACTCACCAAGCACGCCACGCTGTTTTGGGTTTGAAAGAACGTTTTGCAAGGTTTTAAGTTCATCTGCTACATCAACAACTCGTCTATTTGTTTCATCAAGCTTAGTAAGCCTCTGGGTAACATCAGCAATTAGCTTAGCAGATTCACTCATTTGTTTATGTACAGAGTCTTGCATAGCCAGGCTATTACGATCCATACGCTCATGCATAGAAGCTTGAGTCTGCTCAAGCAGTTGACTCATTCCCTGTAAATCCTGCTTCAACATACTTACACCCGTATCGTCTTGGGTGCTATTGCGAGAAAGACGTGTATTAAATGAGAAAAATAAAGCAACAAAACCTATCAACATTACTAAAATTAGTATTATAAGCAGAATAATAATCATAGTAATTATTATACAGACAAACTATACGAACACAATGCGAATATATACTTTTTATCTAGTAAAGTATGTTAAGAGTTTATACTTCTTCAGTTAAAAGTCGTACTAGGGTCTTAAAGATAGCTAGAATAAAGAATATAAAGGTCATAAGTAAAAGTCCTGTTTGCAGATAAATTACAAAAAGAAACCAAATACCACCTGGGGTTGCTTCACCTCTAAAAATAATACTGTAAAATACAAATTTAATCGTTTGTGCAATAAGAAAACAGCCAAGTGCATATATTAGATAGCGTTTAGACTGAGTCAAAGCAATTTTTTGGGCACGTTGCTGATATCTTAGCTTAGCTTTCTGTTTTTTTGTATAGCCCGATTGTTTAGCAGGAGCAATTTTTGCATCCGTACGATATGTAACTTTTCGTTGAGTATTTTTCATGTTTAGATTATAGCATATTTTTATCTATACTGTCAAATAAATATGCTTAATTCTCATTGAAATTATTTATATTTATCAAACAAAATATATAATGTATTATCATTTTTTTACTTTAATGGCGGGCAAATATAGCTTACAAGTTTAATAAAATTGAATACATTTTATATTCTTCTCATCCACCAGGGAAGTTTCACTTGAACTGTTGATTTACGATATACAATTGCATTTTTTGGTACCTTTTGCATATCAAAATATCTTTGAACGATTGTTATCCAATTATCTTTTAGCCATTTCTGTTGATCAATATAGAGATTTTCTAGTCCTCTCTCGGCAAATTCTTTCTTAATAACCCCTCCACTGTGTGGATGACGTTGCTTTTGCCTATGAGGAGAGTTAAAACCGTGCGCATAGTGTGTCATTTCATGAACTATGGTTGCAATAACAACAAACTCTGGAACATCCATATCTTGATAGAGAGGATTAATGGTAATAATAGAACTAACACGATCCTTAGGATCTAGACCGATAGAACCAAGTCGT
>JACDEK010000025.1:0-1114 GCA_013816445.1 Candidatus Saccharimonadota bacterium | reverse complement strand
TTTCCTACCATATCGAATACGCACATCATTTACCTGCTCTATATCGAGAAAATACTTATACCAAATATCGGCTAATAAGTCTTCTAGCCAGTCAGAATCGCGCATACTATTCTTCACAAGCATTGTAGATCTCATAATAAACCCTCAAAGCGTACCTGACTTGCACCTAGATCAGAGAATTGTTGATTACGTATTCCCTCGCTCATCTTGGTCAGTAGTTGTAAGGTTTTAGTATTATCACTAACTGATGAAATTGCTAGTATATCATTCTCAACGAAGTACAAGCTCATACTGTCGACAGGTGACTGGTGTGTTTTTTCCCAGGCAAGTGCATATATCTTCATCTGTAGACTGTCCTTAAGACGAACATCGGCTGCTTTCTGAGTATCTATTGAACCTGTTTTAAAATCTCTCACCTCTACTCTGCCACTTCTTTCAAAAACAGCATCGTACCTTCCAGATATTCTTAACTTTAAATTATCTATACTAATCGTAAAGGGTTTTTCTATATACACCGGCAGATCATTCTTCTGCTCTTCTCTTGCAAAAAACTCTTTTAGTACCTGCTTTCCTTTAGTAAAGCGTTCTTTTTCATGTTGGAGAGAGACAAAACCTTCGCTGTTCCAGCTATTCTCAAAGGCCTTGACGAGTTCTTGGATACTAACTGGTCGTTTACTAACCTTTGACTTATAATACACCTCAAGAGCGGCATGTATAGCCGAGCCATAAACAAGGGTATGAAATGGACCTTTTGGTAAGCTTAAAACATCAAAATACCAAAATTCTTTTGGAGAACGTAGGTAGTCTGCAATCTGATTTGTCGTTAAATGAAGCCAACCATCGGAAGATAAATAATTAGCTAGAGGATCTTGCTTTACACTGGGTAAACTAGCAAAGGTTGCTAGAGTATCTAGAGGCAGTGACTTATGTGATTGTTTTGGCAAATAAGTTTCTCCTGTTACTTCTGTAATAAAACGAGAAGGTTTTTTCAAGCGTTTACCGCCATGATCAAATGAAGCAGTTAAGTGCAAAAACTGCTTTGCTCGAGTCATCCCAACATAAAATAACCTCCTTTCTTCAAGAACGTGCCAAGGTATCTTGGTATCACCAGTAG
>JACDEK010000089.1 GCA_013816445.1 Candidatus Saccharimonadota bacterium | reverse complement strand
GCTTATGGTTTGCTATAATAGACGGTATGCAAACAAATGACATTCATAATGACTCGGGCGAGCCACATACATCTGAACCTGCGGTTTCTGCAAAAACACTGCAAGATCTTCATGCGATAGTAAAGCAACAGCATACTGAAAATGCTCCTGAAAGAGCCTATTCTACGGGTGATACTGTAACATTCCCTCGAGAAGATGGTAGTACTTCAGAAGGTCAGATTATTGGGCAGTTTGAGTATGAAGGCATAAAATATCTACGAGTTGGGAACGATAAAGTGCTGAAAGATGTGAAAAAAACAGATCTTGATAAGACGATGGCAGAATCCGAGTCACAACAGAGCCCTAGACTAAAAAGCACTTTTAAAAAAACTACTGAGCCACAAACCCCAGCTGAGCCGACCACACCCGAGCAAAATGTAGAACTACCGGATGAAGCCGAGATATCAATTGTAAAACCTGAATCTGAGGTACAAGCACCCGCTATATATACAGAAGCAGTTGATAGTGCGCGTAATTTTACCATCGATACACTAACTATTATGGCTGATAAAATTGGTGAACAAAGACATTTTTCTCAAGAGCTTTATGAGGCTGGTCTAAAGGTAATGAATGACTTCAATAGAATAACTGAAAAATACTTTTTACAGCACCCTCGGCAGTGCGATAGAGTTGCTGAGCTAGTAGAAGAACGCAAAGATGAATTACGTCGGCTTACTGTTGGTAAAAATGAACATGGTGGCACAATTGATAGAGATATTGATTCTGCCAAAGATGCTTTATTGCTTTCACGCCAGCAACTTCATTATGATTTTATGCAGTTGAGAGATGCTGGGGGTGATGAACGAGCTCAAGATAGGTTATACCGAGATATAAAAAGGCAATATGACACATCAACTAATGAGGCTATGCAGTGTTGGTCGCAGCTCCCAAAGAGATTTGGAGAAGCAAATACTATTGCAATTGTGACAGTAGATGATATGGTGCGCTTTATGCGTACAGCGACTGATACCGAAGACACATATGATTATCACAAAGAACTTATTCAAGCAGCTGAGGATTACCGAGTTAAAGTTGAGAGGTATTCTGGCGAATTAAGACAAGAACTACTTATGCTTAATACCCGTGCAATTGACGCAAGTAGAGAAATAAGTGATACAATAGTAACAACAATAAGTAAAGGAGAATTATAACAAATGGACCCCCAGCAACCTCTGCAACAGCCAATGCCAGAAATGAATACTATGCCACCAGCAAAGCCCTCTAAAGTCTGGATGATTATTGCGATACTCGCAGTTATTATTTTAATTGGTGGTGGAGTCTATGCGTTTATGAAGATGCAAGCGTACAATACCAATGTTGCAAACTTAAATACCCAAGTGAGCGATGCAAAAGCTCAGACTGCAACTCTTCAGGCTGCAAATGATGCTGCAGCAATTCTAAAAATCACCGAATTTGGCGTACAAATGCCCAAACCAACTGATGCTAAAGAAGTATTTTACTTTGTAGTAAAAAATACTGCTAGTAATCAAGTAGCATCATTTAGCTCTCCTGGACTGCAATCTCTGGCAGCTCAAAACCCAAGCGCTCCTGCTGTCGCTAACGCTTGTGGGCTGAATTCAGGGGCACTTGGTACAATTACAAAATTTGATGCCGGCAGCCTAGTAAAAGGAGTTAAAATAGAAGAGGTAAAAGATACCGATGTAATGATAGTTAAGAAACAAGACGTGGCTTATTACGTGTACAACGCTCCTGCTACACAATGTTCTACAGTAAAGGTAGTGCAAGATTTGCAAACCTTGCAGGCGAAGTCTGTGCAAGAAGCTTTTAAAAGTATTGCTGTTGTAAAGTAGGTAGAGTCATGAAAGAAGAAACCAAACAACACAAATCAATGCCTGAGCATAATAACTCAGCACCAAAAAAAGATCACAGTAAGACAGTATGGGTGATTGTAGCAATTATTGCAATCATTATGCTCATTGGGCTTGGCATATACAGTTACTTCAAAATTAAAGATTTTAATAAGCAGGTTGCTGATGAAAAAGCTAAAATTACTGAGGTAAGTGATAAAAATAAAGCTTTAGAAAATGCCGCTAGTGCTGCTGCAACAGCTGCCACAAATGCCGCGGAAACTGCCGTAGCTAATGCTGTAGCTAGTTCTAATTTCCTAGAAGTGAAAGAACTTGGGTACAAGTTGCCCCTAAGCGACGACATCAAGGACCTCCAATATTTTGTTAACGACAAAACCACTTTCTTTTCGACGCGAAGTTTACAGAGTGCAGCTTGGGGTGCAGATAGTAGTAACGCTGCTAAATATTGCCAAGCTGGCGTACTGCCACTAGGTGCAATTAGTAAGTTTGCTAATGCAACCGAAGCCGGCCCAACTCAACAGAAGGCTTTAAGCGGTTTTGTACTTGGCTATGCTCCTCCACAATCTTACTGTTCTGACAATGACGCAGTTACAGCTAAACAAAATGCCCAGAAGACTAGTCTAATCAAGGCATTTAATAACGCTCAAAAACTATAGTTGATAGCAGTACTGCTTTTTTCAAACCTGATTTATTGGTATAATGACCAGCATGACTACAGCAGAAATCAGATCAAAATTTTTAGAATTTTTTCAAACTAAAGATCACCAAATAATTCCGAGTGCGCCCGTTGTGCCAGAGCATGACCCAACAGTCTTGTTTACGACTGCCGGAATGCACCCATTAGTACCCTATCTATTGGGCGAGCCTCATCCACACGGCAAGCGCCTGGCCGATGCTCAAAAAGTTGTGCGTACAACAGATATTGAAGAAGTTGGTGATTATAGTCATCTGACATTTTTTGAAATGCTGGGTAATTGGAGTTTGGGTGATTACTTCAAAGAAGAGTCGATTCCGTGGAGTTTTGAATTTTTAACAGACTCAAAATGGCTGGGTATTGATCCACACAAACTATATGTGACTGTCTATAAAGGTGACGGTGTTGTACCAAAAGATGATGAGTCTATTGCTCTATGGAGAGAAGAATATAAAAAAGCCGGTATTATTACAAAAGAAGGTGATAGAATATTGGCTCTTGGCCGTGATGATAATTGGTGGGAGCAAGGTGGAGTGGCAACTGGTCCGGCTGGCCCTGATACAGAAATATTTTATTATCTTGGGTCAGAAGAGAATCCAAAATTTGATACAGAGAGTACTGATTTTGTAGAGATCTGGAACAATGTTTTTATGGCTTATCAGCGTCAAATTGATGGTAGCTACACTGAGCTTGCGAGTAAAAATGTAGATACTGGCATGGGTATGGAGCGAATTGCAGCTGTTTTGCAGGGTGTTAATAACGTCTACGA
>JACDEK010000024.1 GCA_013816445.1 Candidatus Saccharimonadota bacterium | reverse complement strand
GTCTTCGGGTTCATACTGTATTACCACTCCTGGTACAGCTTTTGTAAGTCTGCTCACCAACTGGTAAGTTTCTTCTATACCTTCTCCACTCCGCTCATTCACAGGCGAGATAGGTAACAATATCTCTTGATATGGATCAAGCATCAGCCAGTAATTATCTTCCATTTTTACCGCTACGCAATGATGAAAACTACTCGCAGTATAAGGATCTTTGAATTCCTCTAGCTGGCTTTCCATTGCAAATCGATCTTTTTCTGGAATAGTAATGTCATGCTCTTCACACCAATCAAACGAATACTTAATTGTTTTTACAAGCATTTCAGCAAGCGTACTAGTTCTGTCGCGCACTGTATTGACATACATATACTCAACACCAGCTAGCTCACACCAACCACAGAGCATCGCACTGATCCCTAGACAGTTTGGACGCACCATACCAGACGGATACTGGCCATATTGACGGGGTAGTACCTCGAGTGGGTTTTGCCGTTTTTCACCGCCAAATTTTTTGGCACGATACTCATTTAGCGCATACCAATTACTACACCGAAGTTGATCAAAAACAACTCTAATTCTATCTTCACGTTCCGCTAAACTTTTTTGACTAAATCCAATTGCTGCTTCTACACAACCAAATGGCAAATTTCGCTGAGCATCTCGCATCAGCCAAGTTCCAAGTAGTGTTAACTCGTACTCAACCGTTCTATCTTGCCACGCTGCTTCTACGGGTAAAAAAGTTTGTTTACGCGCACTACGCAATGCATCTTTGCGATGCGTAGTACTAAAAAGTGTACTTAAGTACTGTGGCCCCATGCTTCTTAATTGTTGGTCTTGTGGGGTTAATGCAGCAAAATTTTCATTCAGCCTGTCTAGTACTGATGCTTCAGAATTAACGAATTCTCTGCGTGAGTAATTAGGAGTAAAATCACCATCTTCAAAACAAAACGTTGCATTTTCTCTATCGATAATCCCGCTCTTATCAAATACATATGTACCGTGTTTGAGAGCTAACCCAATTGCTTTACTGAGCATTGCTGCTCCTTTTTTAAGGTTCTAAATTAGAACTTCGATATTTTACCATATT
Organism: Candidatus Saccharimonadota bacterium; assembly: GCA_013816445.1. Classification (GTDB taxonomy): domain Bacteria; phylum Patescibacteriota; class Saccharimonadia; order CAILAD01; family BJGX01; genus CAILAD01. Next base: position 8,785 of record JACDEK010000024.1, on the reverse strand, counting down.
TATCATTATTTTTCTACTATTAGAAGGTAAATAAAAAGCCCAGAATACTTTCTGGGCATACTTTCGACACTTCTATCGATACTGATTGATCATCTCATGCAGTTTTTTGATTTCACGCCGAGCCACCGCCGCAAAATCTTCGCCGTCTGAGGCAAAAATAATGCCGCGAGACGAGTTGATGATCATTCCTTGGCCACGACTATTTTTGCCAGCCATGACAGTGGCCTCAACATCGCCACCCTGGGCACCAATACCTGGTAGCAGAATCGGCATATCACCAACAATGTCTCGCACTCGAGCCAACTCTTCTGGCACCGTAGCACCAACAACTACACAGCAGTTGCCATTGTAGTTCCAGTTGGTCACAACATCGTGCGCAATGAACTCATATAGCGGAATAGTCGGACGCCCTTGCGTACCGCCATCGTTCATATAGAAAGATACGGCCGAGCTAATACCCAGCTGCTTCGCAAGCTGATGGCTCTCAATTTCTACTTGAAGGTTCTGAATAAAGCCAGCCCCCGGGTTGCTGGTGCGGCACAGTACAATCACACCCTTGTCGGCCTGATTAAGAAACGGCTTCATGGCCTCCATGCCCATGAAATTGTGCACCGTAACCGCGTCGGCGTTGTAGAAAGCAAAGTCATCAGCCACGTAGCCATCATTGGTATTGCCAATGTCACCCTGCTTGGCATCAAGAATCACCGGAATCTCTGGAGCAACCATGTGAATATGTTCGATAGTTTGACGTAATACTTCCTTGCCCTTTGGCCCTTTGTAAAATGCCATATTGGGCTTATACGCACCTGCGCAATCCTTAGTTGTATTGATAATGCGAATGTTGAAAGCGAGCTGTGCATCATATGTGTGGAGTTCTTCCACTAAGAATTTGGGGAGTTTCGTGACATCACTATCAAGCCCCACACAAACAAACCGACCCTTATCTTGCTGGGCCTGCAGTAACTGCATAAAATTACGAGACATGAGTCTACCTTCTTTGGTTCGGTGGAAAGGTGCTGTATTGATTTTGCCTGAGTAACTCAAGTATTTCAAGCATAAGAAAAATCCTGCACCATATTTAGTGCAGGAAATATTTTAATCGGCTACATGCCAGTAGATTCTATCATCTTTTCGTAAAGGCATTTGCCGCGGTGTATTACGATCTGACTCTTCTGACTCAATCATTGGCTCGTCTGATCTTACGAGCGTAATTGTGTCAGGGTTTCTTTCAAAGTTGTAAAAATCAGCTCCCCGATGAGCAACAAATGTTTCAAGCAAATCAAGCATATCGTGCTGCTCAAACATATGTGCCAGCAGTGGCAACATCATTGGCGCAGTATACACACCAGCTGAGCAGCTACAAGCCTCTTTGGCATCTTGTGCATGCGGTGCACTGTCTGAGCCAAAAAAGAAATTTGAATTGTTTTTGAGATACCACCAAATACTATCCTGATCTCGTTGAGTCTTTACTATGGGCTTACAAAAATAATGTGGCTTTAGCTCCTCACCAAGCAAATCTTCTATCGTTAAGTAGAGGTGATGAGCCGTGACGGTAGCGGCTACTCGACCTGGCCAACTTGCCACAAACTGCGCCATTTTTGCTGTACTGACATGCTCAATAACAATACGCTTGAGCCTAGGAACCCAAGCCAGTAATGCCTCAATGAACGGTATAACATACGGCTCTCTATCGAACACTGACTGAGATGGCTGTTCAGCATGAATACACAACACCATCTTATAATCAGCCATCGCGTCAAATACGAGGTTCTCGGCCATTTCTTTTAACCGCGACAATTCAACTCCGTCTTGCGAGTTGGTTGTCGCACCTGTTGGATACAGCTTGACGGCTTTCACTCCAGCCTCTGCGGCTTCGCAGATCATCTGAGCTGTGGTATTCATTGTCAGTTTGATTGACATAACTGGCTGAAACTGCGGCCACTGCTGTGTGGCCTGCAAGATCTCAGCTTGATACTCTAAAGCATCACTGCCATTCAAGATAGGCGGCACAGTATTGGGCATAATCAGAGCACGCCCAAAATAGCGCGCCGAATTGCCTACAACTTGCTTGAGCATTTCGCCTTGGCGCACATGCAAGTGCCAGTCGTCTGGACGAGTGATGCTTAACTGATTGCTCATGATTTCTCCTCTTGTACACTTTGGATACTCGCAAGTTCAACCAGAATTTCACGAACGATATACACGCCGGTCTTGGCAAATGCCGTACCAATCTGTACGCCAGCACAACCAATCTGATACGATTCAATCACATCTTGCGCCGAAGCTACTCCACCAACACGAATAACCGCAATAGATTCTGGTAACGCCTGGCGAAACTGATAAGCATTACTCAGACTAATCGGGTTCATTGCTAGCCCACTAATACCACCAGCCCAACCAGCTTGGTCGGTCTGAATACGAGACTTACCCGATATATCAAACCCAATGCCGTTTGGAAAAGTATTACAGGTAGCCACGTAGTGAACAATGCCACTTTCGGCAATAACGGCCGCAACTTCTTTCAGTAGGCCAGGGTCACTATAAGGCGAGAGTTTTACTCCGATTGTCGTAATTTCATCGATACTCTGCAGTTGCTGAATCTCTTCAAAAATAGCAGCCATATAAGCTGGATCAAAGCTAGCAATCTTGTGTTGACTACCATCATCGCGAATATTGGGACAGCCTAGGTTGATCTCGATACCACTACCCCAGCAAGCCAGCTTGCGAATCAAATACTCATAGTCACTAGCACTAAAGCCAGCTACACTAACAATTACCGGATGAACCGAGTTAGCTAATGGGCCATGTAGACCATCAACAAACTCAGCCGACTTAACCCCACCATTGGGCATACCCCAACTATTGAGACCATAAAGGTCATCAGTAAAATCTTCGCACTGGCCAGTGTTGCCAGTGCGAGCATCAGAAGTGATTGATCCAACCACAACAGCACTAAATGCTTTTGTCAGATTCCGAATGGGTGGCAACTGAAGTGTTTTACACATACCTGCCGCGCTCATAATGAGCGGGTAGTCAAAGCTAAGGTGGCCAATTTGAATTGATTCCACAATGTCCTCTTTCGGATAGATATTAAGGTACCTAAGATATTCTGCAGAAATAAGCGCTTTTTAGCAAGCATAAGAAAAAAATCCCAATTAAGGGATTCTTTTCTTGGTGGAGCATATCGGGTTCGAACCGATGACCTCATCCATGCCATGGATGCGCGCTACCAACTGCGCCAATGCCCCAAAACAATACTACAAAGTATGAAAAACAAAATTCAATATATACACTGCCAAAAGAAGTACCGAGCTACCTGCCAAAAAACCCACAAAAATACCTAGGCCAAGCCGAAAACCATCTCTGTAGGTATAATGAGCAGCCTTTGTTACATCTTGATCGCTCAGTTCTTTTTTAAAATATTCGCGGGCGGGGTCTTTTTTGCGTTGTTCCATTAGTACTATTGTACCATTTTTACGGCTTTGAGTACCACGTGTTTGGGGCTACGCTTCACAATTCTATAATTGCCAAATGCTTCTTTCATTTGTCTAGCAACCCAAGGCTTTAGCCGTGCCTCAATAACTATCAAGAGAACTCCATCATTATTCAGTCGAGTGAGACTCTGTGAAATCATCGTTTCTACCACTTCACGGCCTCGATGAGTTGGTGGGTTACTGGTAATAAGATCAAACTTTTTATCAGCCTCTACTTGGTCAAAACCATGGCTAGCAATCACCGTTAAGTTTGTAACACCATTTAACTCTTTATTGGCTTGAGCTGTACTAACGGCGGCTATATCAGAGTCAAGTGCGATTGCTTCGGCGTGTGGATTACATTTGGCGAGAATTATACCTATTGCACCCCAGCCACAGCCCCAGTCTATTGCAGACTGGTAGTCTGGCATTACCTTGGGTACTGATTCTAATAGTATTCGTGTACCACTATCTAGGCCTTTGGGTGAAAACAAGTCAGGCTTGGTTTCACAGTTCAATCTAATACCGGTCACTAAGAAATCTACCATTTTAGATCCTTACCAGCGATAGAAATAATGTCTCCTTTTTCACCATCCAGCCGACCGGCTTCTTTGAGTACACCTTTTTTACGCAGAATCTCGCGTAAGCGACGTAAGCCATCTAGCTGTGCAAAGTTGGTACGTCTAGCAAATCGCTCTACTTCTTCACCACTGACTACAAATTTATCACCTACTTTTTCTACACTCCAGCCAATTGCACTGGTCAAAGTTATAACCGGCATTTCATTATCTTCTATTTCTAATTGCTCAGCCTCTGCCTTACTGGCTTGTTGTACCAAATGATTTGTGTCGCGCAATAATGCCACTAGCCCCGTCTGTGAAACAGCTGATATAGTATGAGTTGTATCTGGCTTGGCCTTAATATGTTTGGCAAGCTTGGTCTGAAGCTTTTTAACATCAGCTTCTAGTATTGTCTCGGTTTTGGTAAGCGCGACAATACTTGGTCTTTCAGATAAATCAACAACGTAGTTCTTGAGTTCTTGACGAATAGTTTGGTAATCAGCCACAATGTCTTCGGTATTGACATCTATAAGGTGTAAGAGTACCTTACAGCGCTCTACATGACGCAAAAACTCATCACCCAGGCCCTTACCTTCGCTAGCGCCTTCTATTAGACCAGGGATATCAGCCATCAAAAAGCTAGTATCATCAATATCAACCACACCAAGGTTTGGCACAAGAGTTGTAAAGGCATAGCTACCTATTTCTGGGCGAGCGTTACTGACCATACTAAGCAGTGTACTCTTGCCGGCATTTGGCAGACCAACCAAACCAACATCAGCCACCAGCTTGAGCTCTAGAGTAAGGTCTTTATTCTCGCCCACCTCGCCTAACTCGGCCATTTTTGGTGCTTGACGAATAGAACTCTTAAAATGCGTATTACCAAAACCGCCATCGCCACCTTTTGAGACAATACATTCATCACCGTTTAGCTCTAGATCGGCAAGTACTTCTTCTCCTTCGCGTATGATTGTGCCTGGGGGCACAATCAATACCGTATCTTCGCCGTTTTTGCCATGACGCTTGTTGGTAAAGCCTGCCTCACCATCTTTGGCTTGCCAGGTGCGAGCCGTACGATATTTACTAAGAGTACTAGTATTGTGATCAGCGCGCATAATAACATCGCCACCCTTACCACCATCACCACCATCTGGGCCACCTTTGGCATTACCGCGGCTACTCTGAAAGCTCATATAGCCATTGCCACCTTTTCCGGCCATTGCTTTGATTGTTGCTATATCTGTAAACATCTTGAAAATATACCATATTTTACCTATAATTTCAACCTCTACAATCTGCTACTTTTTTCTTACCAAAAAACCCACCGCTACTATGCAGGTGGGTTTTTGATGAGTAAAATGAAAGACATTATGTGATAACGGATGAGACGTACAATCTTAAAGACCTTCACAGCTTAATGAAGTACAAGGCGAAACAAAAATTCTGCCAAGGAGACGTAGTCAACCTACGTTGAGTTGCAGAATTTTTTTTAACGCCGTAATTCTTAAGCTGTGAGGGTCGATTAGTATACGTAGATAAATCTACTTGCAGGGGCACTACCTGCGTTAACTCTACCCCAGCCGGCAGGGCCGTTCATTTCGGTATAAAACACAGTGCCACCTTCTACTCGTTCAATAAACACAACGTGGTTACCACCGCGCTGTACACCAGCGGCACCAGCTACAGGTGAGTTACCGACGTTCATACCAGCCCTTGGGGCATTATATGGCCACTGATTAGCATTACCAAGTGAACTTGGCATATAACGACGGTTGGCTACGTACCAAGTACAGTATCCATAGGCGTAGTTATTACCATTACCTGCAGCTCGTAAATTGTATGAAATTGTTGGGCCAGTTGTTGTTATAGTTGATTTTGTAACCGAAGCAACTTGTACCGTCGGAGCAACTACTTCTACTGGCTTTACACCATCAGGAATCACAATTTTCTGACCAACGACAGGAGATTTACCATCAAGAGCATTGAAGCTATCAACTATAGCGGCATTTGCTTGATAACGTGATGCGATTTCTCCTAAGTCATCATTACCCGTACCAGTATATAAGATACCTGAGACCGGTAAGATAGTTAATTTGCTGCCTGGCTTAATGGTGTTTTCGTCTGTAATATCATTAGCCCATTTAATGGTGTCTGAAGTAATATTAAACTTCACTGATAGAGAGCTAAGGGTATCACCTTCTTTCACTGCATACGCCAAGATATCACGACTCGGCGCGCCAGCAATCATAACTGGCTGTCTTTTAGCCAAATACTCGTCTCCAGCAGTCGCAAGAGTGCTTTGGGCATTAAGATCTTTAGCTTTTTGACTAAGATCGGCTGAAACCATCGTAGAAGAGCCTTCGGCTAGTACTGCCCCTGTGGTAATAAGTGAGGTTCTGTCGTCGTGGGTTGTAACATCACTAGAGATAAGACTGGCCTGTGAGTTAACTCGACCAGCAGTCACAGCCACTACTACGAGAGCGATAACACCAGCATGTAAAGCAAATCTACCAATTCCATGACGTGGTTGAGTAGAACGCTTGGCAGCATTCTTGAATGATTCTATTCGATTTTGAGCTCGGGAACTTGCTATAAAAACTGATTTTGATTTTGAAATATCAGCAAGTTTGTTTGTTTTGGTAAAAGTTTCTGGTTGTCCCACGCTCGTGAAATTTTCACGTCGCACTTGAAGGGGTAAACCCATTATCTTTTTACTAATACAGTTCTCCCTTTCTCTATGTTGGTAATAGAGAAACGTCTGCGGCTTATCTGTCTCCTACAAAATGCAGGACCGGAGAGTTCGACCTTAGGTTAATTAATGATCTCCTAATCTGATAAGAATGTCGCAGGAACACCTATAAAGATAAACTCACAAACTATGTGCCTTGGCCTAATAGTGACTGAATAATGCTTATCTTTAACAGGAGTACGCTCACTATACTAACACGAGTAAAAAGTAGGGTCAAGCGCAATTTTTTGGCTCTATAAAAGCAAAATATAGCTGTTTACAGGTGGTTTTTGATATTTTGGTCATGTTCTGGCAAAGTTTTGGCATAATATACCACCCCATCTTTACCCGCCAAGAAGAAAATATAGTCTGATTTTGTTGGGTTCATAACAGCTTCAACCGACTCTGTACCCGGGTTATCTATTGGTGTTGGTGGCAAACCTCTTATCTTATACGTATTGTAAGCTGATGCAATAGCTATATCACCTGGAGTGGTTTGTGTCTTACCTGTCGTATAATTAACAGTCACATCGCTCTCTAGCTTCATGCCTAGGGCCAAGCGATTCAAGAAAACCCCTGCTGTCAGCTTGCGGTCTTTCGTCGTGAGCGCTTCTTTTTCAACCACAGAAGCTAGAGTCAGCACCTCGTGCTCGATTAAGTTTGCTGGCCTATTTGCCTTAATTAGTGGTGATATATTGGTAGCAAAAGCCTCATATTGCTGGCGTACCAAAACGTCTGCCGGGCTATTAATTGTAAAGCTATAGGTTGCCGGAAACAAATACCCCTCTGGATTGTCTTGGGCAAAGGTTGGTACAAAGCCAAACTCAGGAGCAAGCTTTTTGACAGCAGATAAATACTCGTCTTTAGTACCATAGCCAGCAGCAGCAAAACGCTTGGCCATTTCATTAATAGTTATACCTTCAGGAAAAGTAATTTTACTAATAGCTATTTTTCCAGCTGCCATATTACTCACAATCTGTTTTATATTACTCGTAGGCTTAATTAAATACGGTCCAGGCTGTAGCTTACCATGTGCTGGACCAAATTTGGCATACAAGATAAAAACGGTCTTATCGCTAATAAGATCTTTTGCTGCCAACTGAGAGGCAATGTCCTCTAGGCTTGAACTCTCCTTAACCTCTACTACTTCTCCGTTTACGGGCACATCTGGGCGCACAGCCACTAAGCCCATACTAAACCATAGTACAGTCGCTCCAATACTAATGAGTGTAATTAAAATAAGACAGCCAATAATAAAATGAATGGCCTTATAGGTTCTTTTGGGCTTCTTGCCTAAATCTGGAGGTGTTTCAATAGTCGGTTTAGTTTGATCACTCTCTTGAATATGTTGTGTAGACTCAGTCGATGGCACCTGTACTGGGTTCATCGCAGATAATCCTCAAGGATAATTTGAGCAGCCACTTGGTCAAGAATCTTTTTGCGTTGTTTTATAGGTGTATTTTTACCTATCCGCTCTAGAGCACGCTGCGAGCTCATAGCTTCATCTTGCATCGCTACAGGCAATTGAGTGAGTTGAGCTAAGCTATCAGCAAAGCTTTGGGCTATTTTGGTTTGAGCAGTTATATGACCATCTAAATTTCGAGGTAAGCCGACGACGAGCTGCAGTGGAGTGTACTCGATCATAAGCGAGGCAATGTCAGGCCATGGATCAGTAGCATCTAAAGTAATTAGTGGCTCTACACTACCCTTGCGGGCAATAGCTACACCAATACGCGCTTCTCCGTAGTCAAAACCCAGTACTGTCTCCATTAATTTGTAGATACCTGAATTTGTACGTTAATTCTATTCGCAAAGAATGGCAAGTAGGGCATAAGGACAGGGCTAGTCTCAACCTGCACTCCCGTCACCTGTGAATTATTTGGCTTAACTACATCTGTAGCATCTTTCTTAGATTTACCTGTCAGATCTTTGGCAACCTGCTGAGTATCGATCGTCTGGCCATAGTAGGCATTGCTGGCTGCACTAATGTCAGCTTTATCAGCACTACTGAGCTTAATGTCATA
>JACDEK010000023.1:9154-9884 GCA_013816445.1 Candidatus Saccharimonadota bacterium | reverse complement strand
TGGGCCTTTTGAGAATTATTACTGCGCACTACAAAAAAACTTACCATTAGACATGCTGCTGCAATAATTGTAGCTACGCTAATTATTATATTTGATTTTCTTTTTAATATACTCATACAACCCCTTATATTTAAAGGAGTATTGTACCAGTTTACTAAATAAATACAACTACTGGGCTTGCGGATTATTTCACTTCTTTTGGTGGAGCATGTCGGACTCGAACCGACCACCTCCTGCTTGCAAAGCAGGCGCTCTAGCCAGATGAGCTAATGCCCCAAATGTAACAAACTTTTAGTACCATACTTGTGCATATTATGGTCTCAAGCGCAGGCGCTATCGTTTGTCCAGATGAGCTAATGCCCTCGTCTAACTAAACTATCAGCTTACATAATTCCTAAAGAAATTATTTCAGCCTTTCATTTAGTTTTCCTCTCAATTCAAATCGATAGATTTGAATTGTTTTTTTTGAGGTTGAAAAACAATGCTCCACCAGAAAAAGTGAATATGTAGTTATAAAGGTATTCTTTTATCTACCAATAATGAATGCAATAGTTACTATGGTGGGCTTGGGAGGACTTGAACCTCCGACCTCGTCATTATCAGTGACGCGCTCTAACCAGCTGAGCTACAAGCCCCTAGCAATAACATTTCTTTTTTTGTGTAGTAAATATAATTTTATAGCAAAAAAGACTTCACCATTGTAGCTCAAACCATAGAAATTTTCAAGGTT
>JACDEK010000023.1:4751-9144 GCA_013816445.1 Candidatus Saccharimonadota bacterium | reverse complement strand
CGGCTATACTAGTACCATGACAATACTTCTTGGCCTCGGCTTTCTGCTTCTTGGCACCGTAACGGTAATATTTGCACAAAACATCTGGAACTTTACCGGTGCTATTGATTTTGTTGAAAGTAAGTTTCCAGGTAATACCAAGGCTTTTATTCAACTAGTGGGCGTAATCTTAATCTTACTTGGCATTCTCTTTATTACCGGCTTAGCAAGCTCTGTCACTGGTCCAATTAGTGACACTCTTAGTAAAGTTTCAGGCCACTAGTAACCACCTAAATAAACGAGTAATAAAAAACACCCAATAAACAGTCTCGGGTGTTTTTTATTTTTTTGTATTGATATGTAAATTGTGCCAGCAGACCTGTGATTCTTAATCATAAAGATCAAGATCCGACCTAGAAGTATCTCAGATACTATGGGACTTCTATAAATAGACTTCAACCAATGTATTCTGGCCTCGACTTTCGAAATTCGAGGAATGCATTGCTGCATTGTTTCTCCCTAGAAAGGAGGTGATCCATCCGCACCTTCCGGTACGGATACCTTGTTACGACTTAACCCCAATCGCTAGATTTACCTTAGGACCAGCAAGCTGATACTTTGGGTACTCCTAACTTTCGTGATTTGACGGGCGGTGTGTACAAGACCCGGGAACGTATTCACGGCGGTATGGCTGACCTGCCATTACTAGCAAATCCGGCTTCATGAGGGCGAGTTTCAGCCCTCAATCCGAACTGAGACCACTTTTGATGCGATTTGCTCCACCTTACGGTTTGGCAGCGCGTTGTAGTGGCCATTGTAGGACGTGTGTAGCCCGAGGTGTAAGAGCCATGCTGACCAGACGTCATCCCCACCTTCCTCCCGGTTGGCCCGGGCGGTCTGACTAGAAAATACAACTAGTCACGAGGGTTGCGCTCGTTGCGGGACTTAACCCAACATCTCACGACACGAGCTGACGACGGCCATGCAGCATCTGTCACCAGGTTCCCGAAGGCACTTCTGGCTTTCGCCAAAATTCCTGGGATGTCAAACCTCGGTAAGGTTCTTCGCTTAGCTTCGAATTAAACCACATCCTCCTCTGCTTGTGCGGGTCCCCGTCAATTCCTTTGAGTTTTAAGCTTGCGCTCGTACTCCCCAGGCGGATCACTTATCGCGTTAGCTTCGTAGCACAAAGGGTCGAATCTTCATACTACTAGTGATCATCGTTTACGGCGTGGACTACCGGGGTATCTAATCCCGTTCGCTCCCCACGCTTTCGTCTCTGAGCGTCAGGTAAGGCCCAGCAAGCTGCCTTCGCCATTGGTGTTCCTTCTGATATCTACGGATGTCACTCCTACACCAGAAATTCCACTTGCCTCTACCTACCTCTAGCTAATCAGTTTCGAGCACAGTCTATACGGTTGAGCCGCAAGATTTCGCACCCGACTTGAAAAGCCGCCTACAGACGCTTTACGCCCAGTAATTCCGGATAACGCTTGGACCCTACGTATTACCGCGGCTGCTGGCACGTAGTTAGCCGGTCCTTATTCTTCACCTACCGTCATAATCTTCGGTGATAAAAGCAGTTTACACGCCGAAACGCTTCATCCTGCACGCGGTATTGCTCCATCAGGGTTGCCCCCATTGTGGAAGATTCCTTACTGCTGCCTCCCGTAGGAGTCTGGGCCGTATCTCAGTCCCAGTGTGACTGGTCATCCTCTCAAACCAGCTAAACATCGTCGCCTTGGTGAGCCTTTACCTCACCAACTAGCTAATGTTACGCAGGCCCCTCCCAAAGCGCATAAAGCTTTAATCCATACGAGATGGATACTATAAGGTATTAGTCCGCCTTTCGGCGAATTATTCCTTACTTTGGGGCAGGTTCCAACGTGTTACTCACCCGTCCGCCACTAACAAGATAGAATATAGAAAGTAGAATATTGAAAAAAGAAGTACAAGACTCAATTTTTCTATTTTCTAGTTTCTAATTTCTAAAAAGTTCGTTCGACTTGCATGTATTAGGCATACCGCCAGCGTTAATCCTGAGCCAGGATCAAACTCTCCAAAAAATGGCACGTCTTAATAAAAAGACGATCAAAAGAGAGATTCGATTCTGAACTTTTGGTTCGTTATTCGTTCTCAAAGAAATTTACAAGTAACCTTGTAAATGTTTAAATTTACAGGCTGCTGACACAATTTACATATCAAGTTACGAAATGAAAACCTTAGACCGCCCAAGCAAAAAAACAAACCCTAGCTACTCTTATTATGTGTCGTTTTTATAAGAGTCGCCTTAGCGAGTTTTGTTTTGTGTGATAGGCTGGCTATCAAATCTGTAGTAATTGTATCTGAATGACAATAGTATGTCAACACTATTTTTAGATTGCATTTACAATGCATTACTCAAACTACTACAGCAGAATTATTAGTAGAAAATGAAAATCAAAAGTGATTCTTATTACAAATAAAGTTAGGCACTCAAATTGACACGAGCTCGTGGTTTGTTTAGTGACTCACCGCGAAGCTTTTTGGCCCAATCAGGTAATTCACCGCCACGCGAATTTAGCACCATCGTATCTGGATTTATATCGACGCAAATAAGAAGTTCTCGTAAATACTGCTTTGCCTCACTCGCGACATCCTTCAAACTTATGCGTTTTTCTGTAGTTTGCTGTGATGCATTAAAGCACTTTTTATATCCAAGCTGCATCGCAAGTGGCGTGAGACCAGCCAGAAGTTGCCCAAAAGAAATCTTTTCACCCGAATTTAGTAACTGATGAATGCCTACTAGTTCTTGAATTTCTGCCCCGTAGCTCATACCTCTACCCAGATCAACACCCGTATCAGTTGCATTTGGTGCTAAAGCACTCGGCGGGCAGATTCTTTGAAAAGTCTCAAGTGCCAAAGAAAGTTTTTCTTGATTAATATTTTCACTTACATAAACAACAATTGTATCAAGCTTGGTACTGCCAGGAAACAGCTTAAAACACAATTCATCTTGCAGGCCAGCTACCTCAATTGCTTGCCACCACGCCTTCAACCCCTCGGTAGGTTCGCCTAAAGGATCGAGTGCAATATATATTCGGTCTTTTATAGAGTTTAATTCAGCTTGTGTTGGTTGATTAAAATATACAAAGCCATTTAGATTGGGGTTTCTAGCTTGAGCAATGAGTTTATCTCTCACAAAGACTTTCTGTTTTTCTGTTTCTTGACGATACTTTACCTCACCTTCAGGCTTACTGAGCTGTTCTTTAGCTTCTGTATTTGAACCATACATTGTGGTGTAATATACACTGAATCCACTATTAGCCATTCCATCAGCCAAATATCCTACAAAAACATCGGTAGTCTCAGGCCGTACTAAACCATTTTGTTGCAAATCTTCAACCCTATGCACCATATCTGCCAATTCTTGTTTGGCATGCGTAAAGAGTGGTTCGGGTGTAGATCGGTGTCCTTCACTATGCGTACTTCTCCAGTTTGGGATCGATTTTTTAACCATATCTACAATCTTAGTCTTACTTTGAAGAATATTTGTGAGTCGAATCGGTTTACGATCCCTAGAGTCTGGGTATAAACTTAATAATTGGCCTCGCTGAGCAGGAAAGCCTTGAGTTTTTTGAGTTTGTTCCCAGGCATTAGCTTGTGCAATAACATAATCGATATGACTATCGCTAGCATGTAGTGGTTGTGGCTCTTTTTTTTCTGATTCCTTTTTATCGAGTATAGCTTTTAGCTCATCATATACACCAGGTGAATCTGGCCTATTCTTAGACTCATCAGAATTAATATTTTCAGGAGTGTCTCGTGTCATTCTTATATTATAGCATTAGCATAATCACTTTAGGTTTCAAAAAAGACACACCTGGGTCTTTTTTACTAATACTACTTCTTTTTTTTACCAGCTTTTTTGAGCCATTTATCTTTACGATGATCATTAGGGCCTGTTTGATTTTTACCTTTTACTTGTATAAAACGAACCATAAAACCAATAAGCGCTACAAGCCAAGCAACTATGACTAATACAATTAAATACCACTGGGAAAACGCACTATAAACATTCTCATATGCCATAAAACCAATACCTACTATTAATGCACCGATAATGCCATTACTGAGGGCCAATGAAGTCAGGGCAGTTTTGGCATCTGTTTGTTTCTTATACTTTTTCAGAGCAAAAATATAAACAGGAATCATTGTAAGAAACAAAACAACACCAAATATCATTAAGCTCTTGGCTTGCATAGTGTTAGGTATCTCAAATACTACCGGAAACTTCGTGGTGATTTTTTGGTATCCAAAACACCCGGCTATAAAAATACCGAGTAGCGCACCAATAACCACCTCTAGTGGCTTATGGCCAAGTATTTCGCGCAGTTGACCATAGTCTTGGGCGTTTTTGAGCCCACCACTGGTA
>JACDEK010000023.1:0-4741 GCA_013816445.1 Candidatus Saccharimonadota bacterium | reverse complement strand
CTATTAATAGTGTGCGCTTGCTCACCAGCACTTCGGCGCACACCAAAACTATCATACATAACAATGCCTGCAAAGACTGCAGTAAAACCAAATAGGGGAGACCCAGGCCCACCCTCAATGAGTGCCCACGTAGCTAAACTACACACTACGGCTGAGTGTACACTCGGCATTCCACCGCTAGCATAGAGATAACGAAAATCAATCTCGCCACGTATTAACGCTAGGCTAAATTTTATAAGCTGAGCAATTGCCCAAGCTGCAAATGGTACATATAAGTATGATGTAATATTCATAACTTCCCCTCTACTTTATTTACCAGTATAACTGAAATAGGTTTCAGGAGCTAGTCTACAAATTATTTTTTCTTTGTATTTTTATCTTCAGTTGTGGCTTTTTGGGCTGAATCTACTTCTTTTTGAGGCTCGCCGGTTTCATCTTCTAGCTCTTCGGCAATTTTTTCAGCCTGTAATAGAGCAACTGAGGCAATCTGGTCTCCAGCTGACATGCGCATTATACGTACGCCTTGCGTAGCTCGGCCAATAACTGAAATACCTGAGAGTCGCAAGCGAATAACCTGGCCTTTTTTAGAAATAAGTAGTACATCATCATCAGTACTTGGCACTATACGCACATCAATAGCTTGCCCGGTTTTGACAGTAGCAACACCAGCTTTGATACCAACCCCACCGCGGTTATGAGACGTAAACTGAGCAGTTTTAGTGATTTTTCCGTAACCATTTTCCATCACAACCAATAATAGCCCTTCTTCTTCGCCAATTACATCCATCCCTACAACAGTATCGTTTGGTCGCAAGCGAATTCCTCGTACACCGCGTGTTGCTCTACCCATTGGGCGTGCGTCTGATTCTTTAAACCGAATAGCTTGGGCCTTTGCAGTCGAAATAATCACATTATCACCGTCGGCAGTTTTCTTTACCCAATTAAGTTGATCACCACTATCAAGCTTAATGCAGATTATTCCATTAGTGCGAATATTAGCAAAGTCTTCAATCTTAGTTTTCTTAATAACCCCATTTTTAGTTGTCATAAATAAGAACTGAGTTGGTTCGTTCTTTTGTAAACTCAGCATTGAAGTAACACGTTCTTCTGGACCAAGATTGATGATGTTTACAATAGACTGACCTTTGGCAGTTCGTGAAGCAGCCGGAATTTCATACACTTTAAGCTTAAATACTCGACCTAAACTAGTAAAGAACAATACTGTATCGTGCGTTCGACATTGTAATACATGCTCTACTACATCTTCTTCTTTTGTAGCCATACCAATCTTGCCCTTACCACCACGACCTTGGCTAGCATATGTATTGCTTGCAATACGCTTCACATAATTACCCTTTGTAAGGGTCACTACAACTTCTTCGTCAGGAATAAGATCTTCGTCAGAAAAGCTACCAATCGATTTTTTAATGATTTGAGTTTTACGCTTATCACCATACTTTTCTTTTATCTCTTCAAGTTCAGCTCGAATAACTTTTAAGATATTGGCTTCACTACTAATAATAATCTTGAGTTCAGCGATTAGTTTTTGTAGCTGCTCATACTCGTCTTCAATTTTTTTACGCTCTAAACCAGCCAGGGTACGTAGCTGCATAGCCAGAATCGCATTAGCTTGAATTTCAGTTAATTTAAAATTACTAATAAGATTTGCTCGAGCTTCGTCTTGAGTATTAGAACTCCTAATGGTGCTGATAACCTTATCAATCTGATCTAGAGCAATACGTAAGCCTTCTAAAATATGAGCTCTGGCTTCAGCCTTACGGAGTTCAAACTCGGTACGACGTCGCACCACCACTTTGCGATGATCTAGATAATATCGCAATACCATTTCAATATTTAGTACGCGTGGTTGAATTCCTTCAACAAGAGCGAGCATATTAACATGAAAAGCTGTTTGCATAGCAGTCATTTTGTATAGCTGGTTTAAAATTTTGCTTGAGTATGCATCTTTTTTGAGCTCTATAACAATACGTACTTCTTCTTTAGCAGATTCATCTCTCAAATCAGCAATACCAACAATTTTTTTTGTATGGTGAAGTTCAGCTATTTTTGTAAGTAACATTGCTGGATTTACTTGATATGGTACCTGGGAAACAAGAATTCTCTCGCGTCCTTTTTTGTCTTCTTCTATCTCTGCAACGGCACGCATAGTAATACTACCACGACCGGTACCATAAGCATGAGCAATAGAACCATCATCAAAAATTACTCCACCAGTTGGAAAATCTGGGCCTTTAATAATCTTAGTAAGCTCAGCAACACCAGACTCGGGCTCATCGATAAGTAAGATCACCCCATCAATAACCTCCGTGAGGTTATGGGTAGGAATATTAGTGGCCATACCAACAGCAATTCCTTGTACGCCATTCAAAAGTAAATTTGGTAATTTAGCTGGTAGTACTTTTGGTTCTTTTTGGCTACCATCAAAGTTTGGCATAAAGTCGACCGTGTCTTTATCTATATCTACAAGTATTTCTTCGGCAAACTTGGTCATGCGAGCTTCGGTATACCTGTGAGCAGCCGCACTATCACCATCCATAGAACCAAAGTTACCTTGGCCATCAACAAGCATATAGCGCATCACCCAGTTTTGAGCCATACGTACCATAGATTCATAAATAGCACTATCACCGTGTGGGTGATATTTACCAATAACTTCACCGACGATAGTTGCAGACTTACGATATTTAACATTATGTCGCAAGCCTAGATTGTTCATAGCATACAAAATACGACGATGTACTGGCTTCAAGCCATCACGTACGTCTGGCAGGGCACGTGACACAATTACACTCATAGCATAATCAAGATAACTTTGCTCCATCTCAGATTCAACCGTCTTAGCAGCAATAAGACCAAACTCAGTTTTTACCGCCGCACTATTGCCATCTTTGTCATATACTACATCTAGTACGTCAGCTTCTTCTGATATTGGGGTTATGTCTGATTCTTCAGGTTTTGGCATAGCTTTATCGTCTTTCATGATTAAATATCCAGGTTTTCTACGCTTTTAGCGTGCGTTTGAATAAAGTTTTTACGTAAGGCAACTTCTTCGCCCATCAGCTTATTAAATATTGCATCGGCTTTTTCGGCATCGGCAACTGTTACTTTGAGTAGAATTCTATTTTCTGGATCCATAGTCGTTTCCCATAGCTGATCAGCGTTCATTTCACCCAGACCTTTATATCTTTGAATATTGATACCAGCTTTTTTGATTGGGTTATTATCTTCTTCAATTACCTCAGAATCTTCTTCGCCTGCGGCACTAACAGCATACTCAGCAAGCTCCTCAGCAGAAATAACATCTGCTTTTTCAACCGTCTTTTTTGTACTAGCTTTATCGCTGGCTTCTTTTGCATCAGCTTTTTCAGCGATTGAGGCAATTATTTCTTGAATAAATTCATCACGTTGCTTATCGCTATAGGCCCAATGCGAAGTTTTACCTTTACTGACTTTAAAGAGTGGTGGCTGAGCAATATATATTTTGCCACTATTTACGAGCTCCGGAAAATGACGATAAAAGAGCGTCAAAAGGAGGGTACGGATATGCGCACCATCAACATCAGCATCAGTCATAATAATAATTCTATGATAGCGCAAGCGTGAAATATCAAAGGTCTCACCAATACCCGTACCTAGCGCAATAATAAGATTTTTTACCTCGTTATTTTGTAGCATTTTATCTAGCCGAGCTCGTTCAACATTCAAAATCTTACCTCTCAACGGCAAAATTGCCTGAAAGTTTCTATCACGTCCCTGTTTTGCAGAACCACCAGCTGAGTCTCCCTCTACTAGATATACCTCACTCTTAGTTGGGTCTTTACTACTGCAGTCGGTCAACTTGCCCGGCAAAGTCATACCTTCAAGCGCACCTTTACGGATGACACTATCGCGAGCAGCGCGAGCAGCCAAGCGAGCTCTGGAAGAGAGTAGACCCTTACCAATAATTTTTTTAGCTTCGTTCGGGTTTTCTTCTAGATAATAGCTAAGGTACTCATTCAGTACTTTTTCTACTACAGTACGTACTTCTGGGTTACCGAGCTTACCTTTTGTTTGGCCCTCAAACTGTGGGTCTGGCAATTTCACCGAAATAACTGTGGTTAGACCCTCACGTACGTCATCACCTGTTAGATTATCTTCTTTTTCTTTGATAAGTCCGTTTTTACGGGCGTAGTCATTAATAACACGCGTTAGGGCCGAGCGAAAACCAACAACTTGCGTACCACCATCTGGGTTGTGAATATTATTTGCAAATGCCTTGAGTTGTTCATTAAAACTATCGCAATACTGTACAGCAATCTCTACATTAATTTCACCAACTTGTTTATCGACATAGAAAGCAGGTTCATTCAAAGACTCTTTACCTTTATTAAGGTGCTCTACATAGCTTCTAATACCACCTTCAAAGTAAAAACCATAACGCTTGTCTTTTGCTTCATCAATGACTTTTACGCGCATACCCTTAACTAAATAGGCTTGGTGACGCATGTAATCAACAATAGTTTTGTAATTAAACTGAGTACTTTCAAAAATTTTATCATCAGGACAAAAACTAATAGAAGTGCCTGTGCCCGTAGAGGTACCAACAACCTTTATGTTACCTTGTGGAATACCACCTTTATAGATTTGTTCATAAAGCTTACCATCGCGACGTACTTGAGCAACCAAATCAATAGAGAGGGCATTCACAACACTCACACCCACACCATGAAGACCGCCAGAC
>JACDEK010000022.1:1762-10174 GCA_013816445.1 Candidatus Saccharimonadota bacterium | reverse complement strand
GTGCTGTGCAGTCTACACCCGAACAAGTTGCCGAAGCCACTCTAGATGTTTTACTGACACGAGTCCCAAAAGACGTTACTGGTATAGTATTTCTTTCAGGCGGCCAGTCTCCTACTCAAGCAACAGCCAATCTGGCGGCCATCTGTAAATCTAAACACCTACCCTGGCCTGTCACCTATTCATTTTCCCGCGCTGTTCAAGACAACGCTATAAAAGCCTGGGGTGGTAAGCCAGAAAATACTACAAAAGCTCAAGCCGAACTAGCTGAGCGATTAATTGCTAATTCGGCAGCCCGTAGCGGCGATTGGCACGGCAAAAAAAGCCCAAAATAATTACTGAATTATAAAACATCAAAAAATCTTTAAAAAACTTTCAAAAAAGTTGTTGACAAGGCTTATGCTTAACCAGTATGATGAATGTAGTGCTGCACACTAAAATTACTCAAAACAAAAACAAAGCTCTTTTCAACAGATCGGCGAAGCCCTAACAGGCGACGCCGATTTGTTTTATAAACCAAAAAAATATACGACATACATAATAAAAAAATGTCTCAACATTCTTGTTGAGGCATTTTTTTATCGCTACTTAATACATTTTTTAGTAACGAACTTTTAGCTATCGTCTGATATTTTTTGGTGGATATACAATGATTTTAATTGTCAGGTGCAAATGTTCAGCCAGACGTAATGAGAAAGGCAAATCTCACTCGGTATTTTCAAATATCTCATCGGCATATATACTACTCCAGCCTGTTAACTCACAAAACATCAGCTGACTGACTTTTGCATCTCGTAAATACTCTAGAATACAATGTCTCAACTGGTGTGCCATGTGTAATTCAGAGCCAGAACCAGAAGTATTTTCGGGATGAAAATGGCTATGAGGGGGTACTTTTGCTCACTATATGTGTCATAAAGGAATCCTCTACAGATAGGTACGGGGTCAAGTTCCTCTTCATTTTGAAGCTCAAAGAAAAAAATACAATAAAAAAACAGACCTTTTTCAAGGTCTATTTTTTATCTAAGCCGTTTAAATAGCTAGATTAGTCGCGTGGCTGTTGAGGACGAGCTTCGCTAACAGTAATAGCGCGGCCATCCAATTCTTTGCCGTTAGTAGCTTCAATTACAGCATTAATGTCTGCACTTTCAGCTAATTCAACAAAGCCAAAGCCCTTACTACGACCGTTCATACGGTCAGTGATGACGTTTGCAGAAACAACTTCTGCACTTTCACCAAATATTTCAGCAAGCTGCTCTGAGGTAACAGTGTATGGCAGGTTGCCAACAAATAACTTTTTCATGTAGTTTTATAACCTATTTAATTATCTTGGAGCAGGACGACCTTCTTTTCTTACCTTTCGTCTTGAAACAAGAGAACTAAAGAAACGAAACCTACTGAGCTCTATTATAGCACATCTTCAGCCCAATTACTAGGGGTTTGCGGTATGTATACAGACAAATAAAAACGGCTCCGGTAAAACCGAAGCCGATATATATCTTTTCTAATCTCTAGTGACTACGTAAGATATCAAGAGCTTCTTGTCGCCCTTTATTGATACGTACCTGCCACTCACTCATCAGAGCCTTATCAATCTCGCTATCTTCAGCCAGGTGCCCATAATCACTTGGATAAATTGGTGGGCAAACCACACCGACAATCACTTGACGTCGCAATATGCCCCTTCGAACCACCGGGTCACCCTTGGCACATCCAGCCAGAGCGATTGGCAGAATAGCACAACCTGACCGCCGGGCAATACGTGCCGTACCACTCTTGCTATAATCAATCACTTCTTTACCTACGCGTGTGCCCTCAGGAAACATCTCAACAGGCACACCACGCCAAAGTGCCTCTACTGCCACATCTAGCCCTTCTTCAGCCGTATATGAGGCCAGACGTGCCTTCTCAATTTTGCCTGGGGTGTTTTTCTTACTTGGCTTACCATCAATACTTGGGCGAAAGATTGGCACCGCCCCCATGCGCTGATTAACCATCGCAAATAGCCAATTTCTACAAAATGCTGGTTTACAGATCCAGACCAAGCCTCTATGGAACAAGCCAACAAAAGGAATGTCCCAAATCTTACCGTGATTAGCAGCGATGACAAAAGCATGATCATCAATCTTGTTGTCTCCACTACGCCTGTACCACTTTGGGCGGTAATATATACCACCTGGCTGAGGGATATTCTGCTCGTTGTATATCTCGGCCTTCATAAAAACTCGTGCTAGGTTAATAACAATTCCTCGAAAAAAATAGTATCCAGTTGGGTATGCAACACCGGTTGCACTCTTGAGTCGTTTCAAGCGCTTTCGCTTAGCTTGCTCAGTATTTTGAGTCTCAATGTTCATCTTGATAGTCTCCTGATGTAAAGGTGCTCCTAAGAAACTGATTGTATTATTACTTATCTCTACAATCAACACAAGCACAAGCCAAGATTAATCCGACTACAAATGTATATAAAAGACCTACCATGAAGTAGATCTTTATATTCTTAACCAATTTGATACCTAGTCTTCATTAAATACCCAGCGAAAACACAATGAACATAGTGGATAGTCTTTGGTTTTTGATATGCCAAACCTGTAAAGAGCTAGGCGAGAACAGTCATGATTGGTACACACACCAATTGCTCTACCCTGACATGGCTCTTCAGTAGACAATCGAGTAATTTGCATCTTCTGCACTCTGCGAATTCGAGAACCATTACAGCCATAGTCACCCAGTGATCCTCCATTAATCATGGCATGTCTCAGATAAGCAGATAGTTCTACTTCACTATCTTGCCAGAGTAACACCTCAAGACAATGGCTCAAATAATCCTCTAAGCCTGTTCTAAAGCTATATTCACCAGTGTGTACTTCTCTCTGCTGATATGTAAAATTCATACTACACAGCTCAGAGATTATTTGAAGAATTGTTGCTTGACTCTGATGATCAATTACCCAGTCAACCGCCAAATACGGCATATGTGCAAACCCATACTCGTCTGTATTTTTAAACTTTGTACTGCCTTCTCTATCTGAAGAGATATCAAACCGATAAAATCTCCGCTTACATGCCTTCAAGATCTTATAGACAGTTGGGCCGACTTCAATACCTGAAAAGTACAATTGTTCCACCATTCTCACTCCTAAGACTGGAAGCAATAATACCTAGATAATGTCACACCTTAATTTATCAAGCAAGTATAACAAAAAAGGCCACTATGTTTGGTCTACTTTTGGTGGAGCAAGTCTATGAAGATTGGTACTATATCCTTTTGCCCTCTCTACAGATTAGCAAGTAACAAAAAAGCACTCCGTGAGTCACGCAATGCACTTTTGGTGGAGCAAGTCCGAAAAAATTGGCACTCAATATATAAAATATCCTCTACTGGAGAGAATTGCTATCTTCTGAGTACCAGAGATATAAGCTCAATAGATTTACTCTACTACCTTAAGGGAGCGGCACCATAGAAAGCTAGTTCTTCTTTTATAGTTTATCCGAGAAATCAGTTACTTCGCCAACTAAAGAAAGATAAGGTTTATAAACACTGTCAAATGAAGTATTAACAAGATTGGTCATTGCTTGATTATATTGATTGTAATCAGTTTTATTAAATTTTACGCTTAAATCGTTGACTTCAGATTGATTAATGGCTTTGTTTTGTTTATAGCTGGCAATATTAGAAGTAATAGTAGAGAAATATTGATGAGCAATATCTGAAACATATATTGGGTAACTAATATCGACACCAGTTACCAGCTTCGCTAGCTGTTTCAAGACTCCATTAATCTCTTCTTCGTCCGAACTCAATTTTAAAAAATTAGATTCTTGGATAAGTAGAATATTAAAGTTGCCGGTATTTAAGGTAGATGCATTAGCCTGAATTGAAGCTACAAGTTTGTCATGGAGTATTATTGCTTTTGTTATGGCGATATTTGCACCATAATATACAACTGCTTGAGACATTTTATTTGTATTTTTTTGAATTTCACTTGCTTCTGACCTGTTCCACGGGAGTAGATATCTACTTGAGGTATTCTGACTGTCTAGGCTTTTTGCGACAGCTAGGTTTTGTTGATATTTCTGATAGATATCTTCTTTCAGAGCCTGGTTGTCATCATTCTTATTACTCGCTAACGATAGGTCTTTATCAGAATTTACTATAAAACTTACTCGAATTACCTTTGCTTGGGATTTGTAGTTATCAATTCTTATAGTATCAAATATCACTAATCCACCAAGAATGATCAATACAACTAAGACAGCAATTACCATCTTCTTCATTGCAATTCTCCTTTTTCAATAGAATAAACTACGATACAGCGATAGTCAAACATAAGCTAAAACAAATCTAACGATGTTAGTGACAGGTACCTGAGGGTTGATTTGGGCTGACTTGGAATATTAGTGTGTAGCTTCACTCCTTTGCGGCTTTACATCAGGGCAATTCTCTCGCACCTCACTTTTTATTTGTAGAAAACTAACAAACTCAGTTTATATTTACAAACTTCTTTATAGGAGAATGTAGAATGATTAATAGTCAACCTAACAGCAATCGGCCAGACTGGGTTTTTAGCAGGCTTTATATACAGATTATCGGGCTTATAAAGCTAGAGTGGTATATAACATTTGTCGTTGAACTCTTGATTACACGCTAATTACTATTTTGACCGAACTAGGGCAGAAATAGATTGATAATTCAGAGGTTAGTAAATAATTATAATGTAAGAAGAAGATAGATACAAACATAAAAAGTGTATATGTTAACACTACTCATTTATACACAAAAACCGGGTATTTTAACCTGGTTTTTGTATTGTAATAATTACTGGTGGAGCGAGTGCGAAAAAGTTGGTACAGTATTATTGAGAATGTAGACTACTGGAGAAAACTTATCTATCCAGAGTATCAGAGATATCTACTTACCAGGTAAGTCTTATACTTCAAGGGAATGACACTATATTCATAAGGAAATACTCGATCGTCTCTAGTGATATTTATCACAGTCTTGGCTATGGGCAACATCTTTAACAGGTATTCCTTTAACTTGATCACAATACTTATTTTCCTTTTCCTCAATCCGCTTGATCTCATTTGCTTGATGTTCATCTCCAGCCTGTAGCTGGGCTTCTTTGGCCTTATTAGCCTCATCTCTTTGAGGTTTTGTAACTACAAATACAGTACTACTGCAATAGTAACAGCAAGAGCAATTAATGCTATCCATTTAGTTAAATTTTTCATAAATACAGCATATAGCACGCCCATATAAATATCAAACAATACACCCTCCTACAGATTAGCAAGTAACAAAAAAGCACTCCGCGAAACACGAAATGCTCTTTTGGTGGAGCTGGAGGGAATCGCACCCTCGTCCACAAGGCTTTAAATATATCGTCTACAAGCGTAGTTGATCTGAATTTGTTTTAAAAGCTACCTATCCTACTAACCAACAAACAGATAGATCGCTTCAGTAAACTGTAGTCTTAAACGTAGTCGGCTTACAAACAACTATGTAGCAACCAGATAATTGGCGCCTACTTTTCTACCTGGTATCAAAAAGTGAGACGGCATACTCAATTAAGCGTATGCTGGTGCAAGTGTAGGCAACGTAAACGCGCTTCTTAACTTACTAATAAGTGTATTTTCACTTAAGGTGTTGGAACAGCTAACGTGTATTCCAAACCGGCTTGCAAATATATTTTAAGGTCCTCATGTCGAAGCTAGTCAGCCCCATAACGAGTAATTTTACGCTAATTGTGTCAAAAAGTCAAGAATTGTTATGCTTAGCGATAACGGCCTTGTACATCTCACTATACTGTTTCCAGGTGTCGTGAATATCGTGGTGTTTAATAATATCAAGGCTCCCCTGTCTGTACTGCTTGAGTAGTTCAGGGTCACTCAATAAGCCACCAATCATTCGGGCAAGCCCTACACTATCACCATCTGTAAATGTACCACCATTAACGCCTTTTTGCGCTAGCTCTGGCAAAGCACCTTCATTGACAGCCAGTATTGGTAGGCCGGCTGTCATGGCCTCAAGAGCTACAATGCTCTGCAACTCAACGGGTGAGGCGATTGCAAACACATCACTCACAGCCATATAACGCCGCTTCTGCTCGAGTTCTTGTACAAAACCGGTAAAGAGTACCTTGTCTTGTACACCGAGCCTCTTGGCCTGCTTCTCGAGCGTTTGGCGAGCATTACCATCCCCAATCAGTATAAGCTCTACATCATATTGATCAACTAAGCGTGCAAAGGCAGCCATTACCACATCAATACGTTTTTCTACACTAAGTCTGCCAGCATAGACCACCACATATTGACTCTTAATGCCTAATTCGCGCTTCAGCTTGGCCTTATCTACCCTAAGTGGTGCGTTAGCCGCCAAATCAATACCATTTGAGATAGCTTGTGTTGGTACCTTCAATCCATGTTCGAGTAAGTAATTTAATGCTGTCTGAGTGGGTGCTACAACTCTATCTGCCTTGTTATAGACCCGAGCAATATAGTGCCAGCCCATGGCGTCAAGCAAGTGATGCAAGCCACCCAGGCGTCGAATACTTGTGGTGAAGCTTTCGGGCATTAAATGCGAACCAATTACTAAAGGTAAGTCATGTTTTTTGGCGTATTTAATAAGTTCTCGACTGGTTGGAAATGGATTATTACAGTGAATAATATCTGGAGTATTACTTGGGTTGTCTAAATACTCGGCAATTTGCTTATAAGCATGCTTACTAAAACGTAAATTTTGCTGTATAGGTATGCCATAAGAGCGTACACGCACTATTGTATAGCCACCCGGATCTTTCTCAACTTTTGGTGTCGTCTGCATATCCTTTGGAGCTGGTGCTATCACCGTCACCTTAAAGCCAGCCTTTGTTAGATTAACCCCCATATTGTGAGTGACGGTCTCAGTACCACCAATACTTGGCTTAAATAAATCTGAACCAATCACAATATGTATCATATTTGTCATGAGCGTCATTTACCTAGTATAACCTTTTTACAGTGATCGATACAGTCTGGTGGCTAGCAGAAATAGCAAATTAATATGTACTGACAAGCTTAGCTATCTCTTGGGCGGCCCTACTATGTTGCAAACGAATCTTCTCGTAGCGAGGGCCGCCAACCTTAATATGCCCGGCTAATAAATCCTCGGTGGCGCGCACTGCAAGATTATTTGTTGATGCCCATAAACCTGCTCGGTTATCTACCACATAATGCAAATTTCCTTCTTCTTGACCAGGTAGAAAATCATACAAAACAATGGGGAGACGTGAAATAATTGCTTCAACAATAGTACCAGGGCCAGCTTTAGTGAGTAAAAGATCTGATGCGTGCATCAGCTCCGCAACATTATC
This sequence comes from Candidatus Saccharimonadota bacterium, assembly GCA_013816445.1. GTDB lineage: Bacteria > Patescibacteriota > Saccharimonadia > CAILAD01 > BJGX01 > CAILAD01. The sequence goes on along the minus strand of JACDEK010000022.1, from coordinate 2,825 downwards.
ACAAAAGCCATAAATAGTGGTCGGATTGTTAGTTTTGCGAGCCTGTAAACTATTCTGCAGGCTTTGGTTACGCCCAGCTATAACAGCTATGTGTACATTGGCCGAAATCTTATCAAGCTGGCGCGTCAAAGAAGATACCTTGCCCATACCATCACCGCCAGCCATTACTAGCAGGCTCGGAATGTCAGCTGGCCAATCAAGCTGTGCTTTCAAACTAGACTTATCTTGATGCACAGCATTAAAGGCACTGGCCGTTGGCAGGCCAATCAATTTAAGCTTATCAGTTGGTACACCGAAGCTTCTAGCCCGCTTATAGCTCTCACTACTCGGTACAATAATCAGATCGGCACGTTTATCGAACCACATCGGATGACCAGTCGCAAGATCAGTAACAACAGTAATAAATGGTACGTGTTTTTTCCAGTTTTGTAGTAACGGCAAAAAAGTATTAGCACCAAAATGACAAGAAACCATAATATCGGGATCAAGCTCAGTAATAATCTGGCGAATTTCTTTTTGGTACCGCTTAGCAATAGTATCAAGTGCAAACTGAGCTTGCCTACTCCCCTCGGTGAGTTTAAAAATAGTGCCGTAAGCTGACTTTAGCTTAGTAATCGCCGAGTACATCTTAGGTATATCACGAATTGGTCGCGGCTGAGCTTCAAGAAAATCAAAATGAATTACCTCAAGAGAAGGGTCGTTTTCTAGTTGCTCCACAATAGCCAGTGCAGCTGCTCTATGCCCACCACCTGTCTTTGCTGAAAGAACGACCACACGTTTTTTTGATTTTGTCATGCAGGCATTATCTCATTTTTTGCAGCAAAAGAACAATACTGGTACCATAAGAAGTATATGTTAATACCCCCATCTTCAAATCAATCATCAAGTAAAAAGAAGGTTTCTGTAGAGCATCATGCAGAAAAGCCAGCGTCAGGTAATCAAAACTCTCACGTTAGCCCTCAGCATCGTGGCGTAAATCTAGATACTCACGGAATTGAAACCGAAATCCGTCGTGATTACTTACACGAAAACTTAGTTATTATCGCTCCAAACCGAGGTAAAC
>JACDEK010000022.1:0-1752 GCA_013816445.1 Candidatus Saccharimonadota bacterium | reverse complement strand
ACGACATTAGAGACTCTGGCCATGTTCTCATAGAAACAGCTCAAAGCCCTCGACTTGATAGAAATGTGGGAGTATGTCAGCTCAATGACAATCACAATAATTGGCTTGTTAAGGTAGTAGAAAACAAATTTCCCAGTCTCAGCCCAGATAATCCTAAGGCCTATGGTAAGCAAGAAATTGTTATTGATACTCCTCTGGCTAGCACCCCACTAAGCAAACTTTCTGAAGCCCAGATTGTTAATGTATTGAATATTTACCAAAAACGTACCGTTGATCTACTTGCCCAAAATGGCATTGAATATGTAATGGTCTTTCGTAACGATGGCTATGAAGCAGGTGCAAGTCTTGCCCATGCACACAGTCAGATTTTTGCCCTACCCATGATTCCTCAAAAATTCAAAAGAGAATCTGATGTTGTAGAGGCTTATTACAAAGAAAACCACCGCGACCCTTATGATGACATTATTGCCTACGAAAAACGCACCAAAAGCCGTGTGATTGCCGAAAATGACCATATTCTGGTCTTTTGCCCCTATGCCAGTCAGTGGCCGTTTGAGTTCTGGATGGTACCAAAAAGACCTATTACTTCTATAATAGATCTAAGTAGTACCGAACTCAACGCCATAGCTCAATCTCTTAAGCGTAATCTCCAAAAACTTACTCAACACAAAATTAGCTATAATCTATATCTTGAAAATGGTGTCAGCCCTCACCACCGTTTCTGCCTCAAGGTTTGTGGCCGAAGTAATATCTGGGGTGGTTTTGAAGTGGCTACAGGAATGTCTATCAATACCGTACCTCCCGAATCTGCCGCTCAGTGGTACAAAAAGTAAAGTATTATCTGATCTACACAATTGCATAAAAAATGTATACCCCTTACGGTTGATATTCGTTTTATATTCGTATATTATGGGTAAAAGTAACTATGGGGGTGAAAATGTTAGCAAAAGTACACGCAATTAGTCATTTAGGTCTGGAGAGTCAGCTTGTTGAAGTAGAGGCCGATATGCATAATGGCTTGCCAGCCTTCATTATCGTTGGTATGGCTAATAAAGCAGTTGATGAAGCCAAAGAGCGAGTACGTGCGGCTCTTAAAAATTCCAAGCTTCACCTTCCTCCTAGGCGTATTACTCTTAATCTAGCTCCGGCTGATCTACCCAAAAATGGCTCTGGCTTTGATCTTGCCATGGCAGCTAGCTTACTGGTTGCAAGTGGTCAAGTTGAAGCTATCGGTAAAGAATGCGCATTTTTTGGTGAGCTAGCTCTTGATGGTAGTACCAGGCCTGTGTCTGGTGCACTAGCCACCGCCCAAGCCGCAGCCGATTTTGGGCTTACTACACTATTTGTTTCAGCAAAGGTAGCCAACCAAGCTGCATTAATTCCTAATATAACGGTGTATCCGGTGCAGTCACTTTTTGAGCTATACCAGCATCTACTTGGTGAAATCACTATTTCTCCTCTATCTTCAAAGGTAACAAAAGGCATAAATGCTCAAGCAGAGGTAGACTTTGCACAAATCTATGGCCAACACCAAGCCAAACGAGCTATTGAAATTGCCGCAGCCGGTAATCATAATATTCTGATGTCTGGCCCACCCGGATCTGGCAAAACACTACTTGCAAAGGCCCTTGTTGGCCTACTGCCTGCTCCAAGTTATTCTGAAATGCTTGAGATTACTCGTATACATAGCCTGGCTGGGCAAGCGCAAGATACTATTGTGCAAACCCGACCCTTTCGCACACCACATCACAC
>JACDEK010000021.1:5497-10183 GCA_013816445.1 Candidatus Saccharimonadota bacterium | reverse complement strand
GTCTAAAGGCTCTCGTATGCTTACTGATAGAATTAAGCTTAGTAACTGAGACTGACATACGTCGTGAGCTAGAAGATGCTGCAGACTTTCTTGATACACAAAAGGTTGCCTGGGCACCTGAGTGGCAAAAAAACAACCTTGCTCAAGATATTGCTAAAGAATTACTTGATAAAGAAGTGGTAATCTACACTAGCCCATTACTTGGCTCGGCAGGCTATAAGCTCAAAATAGACATTAATGAAAATGCTAAGCAGCTTGCCCATATGAATGTATTTTCTGAGCTTAATCATAATGAGATGCAAGGCTGGATATTTCCCAAAGAAAAGAATGTTGCTTCAATTGTACTCATGAGTAGCCTAGACAGCGAAGACATTATAAAAAGAATACACACAACCCAAGAAGTACTAAAAAGCCATGGTTATGCACCGCAGATTATTACCTCAGCTGGTACTAACCATATACAACAATTACTCTACACTATACTCTTAGGTGACTATATTAGTGCTTACTTAGCAATTCTTAATGGAATAGACCCTACACCTGTAGAATTGGTAGAAAAATTCAAAAAACTCCTCACAGATTAATAGAAGTTTTGCTGTAGCTATTGCAATTATATCATTTTTATGATAAAACTATAGCATTGCCAAAAAGGCATGTACTTTGCAACCAAGGAGTTACTGTGTCATTCTCAAGCCGAAAAGACCCCAAGGTCATTCTTGCAGTGGACGTTCCAAATCTTGATATGATTACGATGAGGGTTACTGGCGAAAGGCCAATTCCGGCCAATCGGCCAAAATACGATGTACTCAAGGAATTCTTTGAAAAGCGTTACCCCAATGCTGATATGCTAGCGGCTGCTTTCTCAAATATTCGACCAGATAACTATGCATCTGTACTGGGCTGGGCTGAAAACTTTTTGCGGCCAGCTGGCTACGGGGTACTACTCAAGCCTAAGCGTAATACAGACGACGATATTGATGAAGACATTATCAATTGGATAGATGGACTAGTGAATAATCCAGCCTTTGAGATTAAAAATGTCGTAGTTGTCTCGCACGACTCAGCACGTTTTGATGGCTATTTCGAAAAACTCCAAGAGCAGCACATCGCGACTACCTATGCCGCATTCTCTGAACACCTCTCGTGTAACCCTGGTCTCAATACAGAAATTGTTGACCTTCGAGACATTCCAGGTATGCCCGTAGATCTGTGGCCAGACAGACGGTTTGAGAAGATCCCCGATTCTGGTTTGTGGGTGTAAAAAATTGCCCTGATTATTCTAATCGGGGTTTTTTAATATAAACAAATTCTAGTTGGAGGAGAGAGAGGGATGGTGGCTAAAGCCACCTACATAAAGTGCTCGTCAAATATAAAAACATGTTTTATATTTGGTCTGCGCGCTTTACTCCACCGACCCTACGGGTTCTCATTCTTAGCTTCCAGATGTCTGTGATGGACAAAGTCCATTCCAGACATCTGGAGGAGAGAGAGGGATTCGAACCCTCGATCCGCCAAAGACGGATACCACCTTTCCAAGGTGGCGCACTCGGCCACTATGCGACCTCTCCAAAAATACAATACAAATACTATATCAGAAAAACACTACCTACCTAAGCCTGGTACAATATTATAATGAAGTTAAAAACCAAGCTACTATTGTACCGTCCGCTTATTGGTATATTTATACTGATTCTCATTGCAACAATCTTGCTGGACTACTTTTACGGAGGTTTCTATCTGGCTCAATCTATAGCGAATTTTATGGCTAGTTTTTTTATCATATTTGCTTCACTTAAGATAATTAAAATTGAATCTTTTGCTGAAGCCTACAGTTCGTATGACCTAATAGCCTCGCACAACTCTTATTATTCTCATATCTACCCATTTATTGAGCTTGGGCTAGGTCTTGCCTACTTATTTAATTATCATTTACTTATTATTACCTGGTTTACACTCATACTAATGCTTATTAATACTCTTGGGGTATTTCTACATTTACAAAACAAAAGGGTCATACCTTGTGCCTGTATGGGTACAGTTTTTCGAGTACCAATGAGCTATGTTACGCTCGGTGAAGATCTACTTATGGTAGCTATGGCAGTCAGTATGATTATCTTATATTATACATAGCAATGAACACCCACACTTCTCAGATTAAATTTCAAAAAGATCTTTGGGATTTTTATAATATGCACGGCCGTCATGCCATGTTATGGCGACAAAATACTAACTCCTACAATATTGTTGTTTCAGAAATAATGCTACAGCAAACTGGAGTAGAGAGGGTGGAGCCTAAATATATAGCTTTCACTTCTACTCTTCCAAGTTGGCATACCTTAGCAAGCTCACCAAATAAACAATTGCTTGGTCTATGGCAAGGCTTGGGATATAACCGTCGGGCTTTGTACTTACAAAAAACCGCTCAAGAGATAGTTACTATCTATAATGGAGTCGTGCCTAAGAATCGTACTTTACTAGAGAAGCTCCCAGGAATTGGGCCGGGTACATCGGGTGCTATTATGGCCTATGCTTTCAACAAGCCTGAGGTGTTTATTGAAACAAATATTCGAAGGGTCATAATCCATCATTTTTTTACTGATCAAACTCAAATTACCGATTCTCAGATCACTACTACTTTGCAGAATATTATTACAGATATTCAAGCCTCACATTCTCCGTTTAGCCCAAGAACCTTCTACTGGGCTATGATGGATTATGGTAGCTACTTGAAGTCTCAAGTACCCAACCCAAATAAACAGAGTCGACGCTATAGTGTGCAGTCCCAGTTTGAAGGCTCAAACCGGCAATTGCGTGGTAAAGTATTAGCATTTTTGCTAACAAAACCTCAAGCCAGTGAAAAAGAGTTACTCTCACTCGCAAGTAGCAAACAACAACACAATAACTTCATACCGATACTCAAACAACTTCAAGACGAAGGCTTTATACAAAAACACCAATCTAAATTTGTTTTGTTATGACTATTCAAGCCGCATTTCTGATTACTTGTGTCATTCTACTTATTACTACACTTATAATAGCTTATGATCACATAGTGGTAGCGCGTGTACCTTTTATTCGTCTTAAGATAAGTACTATACAAGAAATACTGTCTCAAGTTCAAATAAAGCCAAAAGACATTGTGTATGACCTTGGCTGTGGTGATGGCAGAGTGCTTATTCAGGCTGTAAAAATTCAGCCAAAAGCAACTTACATTGGTATTGAAAAAGCCATATTGCCATACTTTTTAGCGTGCTTTTATACAAGAAAACACACACAAATCACCATCCATAGAGTCGATATACTTAAGTACGATTATTCTGATGCTGAGATGGTATTTATTTATCTACTGCCCGATTTGATTAAAAAGCTACAGCCTCAGCTACGTAAGCTAATAAAAAACTCCAAAACCGTTATTGCAGTTGAATTTGCACCAGCTGAAGTAAGACCAAAAGAAATACACACCCTCAAACAACCATCAAAATTTGGCCATACTTGGTTCTTATACTAAATTTATTCTACTAAAAAAGACTCTTAGATTTTGTCTAAAGAGTCTTTTTTAGTTGGTAGGTAACTATGCTGGCTTTACAGTGATTTTTTTGACTTTGTCTTCTTGAACTACCTTAGGTATTTCAATAGTGAGAACTCCATCTTTTAAGCTAGCGTTGGCTTTCTCAGCAACTGTACTGGTTGGTAAGATAACTGATCGGCTAAAACTACCCCAGAAACATTCTTGTACGTAGTAGCTATCTTTCTGGATAGTACTTTCTTCTTTTCTGTCACCCCTAATCGTTACAACATCTTCAGATATAGCTACATCAATATCCTCTGGTTTTACGCCAGCAATTGGAGCTTTAATAACAATTGTGTCTTTAGTCTGATATACATCAACAGCCAATTGGCCTTCAAATTCTTCTTCACCCATCCACTCTTCGCTTGGACTTTGCTCTTCTTCTAAGAAATCATCTTCTAAGATTTCTTGTTCGACCTGGTTATTACGTCTTGCCATACAAAATTACTCCTTATGTTTGCTCTTTTCTTACTTGCTCTCTATTATAGCCAGATATGCAAAGGAGCGCAAGTAGATGATATTCGATAAAGTAATAAGCTTCATAAGTAAGCCAGAGTGTCAGGTATGTAAAAAACCTGGGGCCACAATTTGTCTTGATTGCTGGCAAGCTGCAGTACCTTTGCGCAGGCCAGCGTGTTTTTGGTGTAACAGCCTCACACAAGATGGTAGAACCTGTACCACTTGCGCACGCAAGACCCATCTGAAGGGTAGTACAATTCCTTTTCGCCTGAACGGTCTTGTTAAAGAGCAGATTCATAACCTTAAGTACGGAGGAGATAGAGAAGCAGCGCAGTTTTTAGCAAGTAAACTACGGTATTTTTTACCAGTAAAAAACTTTGATTACATTAGCTACGTACCCGCAACCGGCAAAAGCCAGCGTAAAAGAGGCTATAACCAAGCCAAGTTACTGGCAAAACAACTGTCACGCGATCTACATATTCCGGTGCGTTCAACACTCCTCAGGCTCACCCATACAGATCAAATAGGGCAGTCGCGAGCTGGGCGACTCACCAGCGTAAAAGGTAATTTTATTGCCAGAGGCTCACTAGAGGGTAAGGTAATTTTACTTGTCGATGATGTTGTTACAACCGGAGCAACCCTCAATGAATGTGCTTACA
>JACDEK010000021.1:0-5487 GCA_013816445.1 Candidatus Saccharimonadota bacterium | reverse complement strand
GAAATAACCAACTAAGCCCAATAAAACTATTTAAATTCTACTTATTACTTGCTTGAATCTCAGATGTAACTTTAACGGCAGCGTTATTAACAACAATTTTACTATCAAAACCCGCTAAGTAGCTATTAAGCATATCACGCAGACCAGCATTGGCTGTATAATTTATGCCTTTATACCAGTCTTTGGCAGTTGAGCTTTGTCTAGCAAAAGGCGCTAGGTCTTTATCATTAAGCTGATCATTTATAAGGTCTTTTCTGCTGGCTGGCCAAAAGCTAGCTAATGAAAATTTCTTTTGAATATCTTTACTGGTACTAAAGCCCCAGAAATCCCAAGCTATCTCTGAATTTTTACTGGTTTTTGCCACCCCTCCGCTCAATATATTGCCATAATTTATTGGGTTCGATGGATTTGTTTGGGGTAAGCTAGCTAGACCAATAGAAAAACTGGCATTCTGTTTTTGCACTTGCTTAGCGGCCATTGGGTAGTCTACTACGAGAGCAGTTTTATTTTGAGCCAGAGCCTCTGTACTACTACCTAGCGAATCACTCCAGGTGTAATTTTGCTTAGTTGGCTGGGCAAAACTAGCATAAAACTCCAGAGCTTTCGCTCCGGGCGCATAACCACTTGTATCTACCTGCTGAAATGTAGCCTGAGTGGGTGGCTGATTGGTCATACTAGCACCATTTTGCATCATCAAAATACTCATAATATCTGAGTAGTTTCTAATAGCTGAGCTACCAAGCGCAACCCCAGAAGAATACAAATTTTGACCATCTTTTTTTCGTAATGCACTATTTGTTTTTTCAAAGTCTACCCAGGTAACAGGTAGGGTTTCGGCATTCGCAGATTTTAGTCTGTCTGTATTGTAGATAAGGCCGAGTGTAGCCAGCCCAAGTGGTGCAGCCAATACTGTATTTCCACTAGTAAGTTTTTGTGTAGCAAACTCTGCAAAAGTTGAGTTAAATTGATCGGTAGTAAATACACTAGCTGGTGCTGGTTGCAATGCTTTTGCGTACAATGGCAAACCATCATTTCTAAAAACAAAAAGGTCAGGGAGTGTACCAGTATCTCGACCCTGCAAAAGCTTGGTTTGATATGTAGCAGAATCTATATAGGTCACTTGCACATCTACTGTTGTATGTAACTTTTTATACTCAGCTACAGTTACCTCAAAGTTACCTTGTTCTTCTGTAGGTAACCACAAACTTAAGGTGAGAGGGGAAGTAGGGTAGGTAACACTGCTTTTGTATGGGCTACTACTGTCAAGTGAGAGTTGGGTTTTTTGCGTAAACAAAAATATAATTACTACTACAATGGCGGTTGCGAGTACTATTGCCAGAATTTTGAGATATTTTTTAGACATATACAGTCTTATTATATCAAAACAAAAACCATTTCTGTTAAAAAAGTGGTTTTTATACAGCTTATTAGAATGAGTTTAAAATATTACTAGAATAGTCTGAGAACGAAGTTTACGATGGCATAAGATAGTAAAGCAATCACTAGACCAACTATGGCATATTGAATAGTATCTTTGGCAGCCTTAACGTTTTGCTCATTACCACCAGATAGTGCGTAACGAATACCACCAATTATTATCATAATTACTGCTATTGCACCAATTGCTAAAAGAAGAGTATTGGTAATACCTTTAACATTTACAACTAGGTCTGTAGCTGTGCCCGCTCCTTGAGCACAGTCAGCTCCACCTCTTGCACCCGAGGTAATATCGCAGGCAGCATAGACTCGAGTTACAAATAGTAGAGCAGAAGTACTAGCTGTAGTAGTAGCAAGGAGTAATTTTTTTCTCATAATCTTTAAGACTAGCCTTTCTATAGTAAGTATTACCTAAGAAAAACGACCAAGAACGAAGTTGACGATAGCAAATGAAAGCAAGGCAACAACAATACCTATAATGGCATAAAGAATAGTATCTTTTGCACCAGTAATCGCTTTTTCATTACCGTTACTAAGTACGTAACGAAAACCACCAACAATTAGCATAATAACCGATACAACACCAATAGCAAGAAGCATTGTATTAGTAATAATAGTGATCTGAGCGTTAAGATCAGTTGGGGTACCGGTGGGCTGAGCAGAAGTTGCACCTGTTGATGCATCTGTTGCGGCACTAGCAGCAAGTGGTACTAATACTGCTGAGGCAACTGCACTTGCAGTTACAAGACTTTTAGATTTTTGTGAAACGATCATTTTGAATTTTCTCCTTAAATATATAAATACTTTACCTTACTCTTAATAATACTGCAAGAAGAGGATATTGCAATAGCCCTTATGTTTTAGGTTGCTACAAACTACTAAGACTTTTGGAACTATTTAAAGGTACCAATAACAAAAGCAACTATCGCATATGCCAAAATGGTAATAATGAGCCCCACAACAGCATTAGTAATAGTACTCTTAGCTTTTTGTACTTGGCTATCATTACCAGCTGAGGTGGCATACATTATACCCCCTATCACAATAAATATTACTGCCAGTGCGCCAGCAAAGCCGAGTAATACATTAGTAACAGTGGTAGCGATAGAACCAAAGTCACCAGGGCCAGTGAGGCCTGTTGGTGGTGTAAGGGCTGAGAGTAAAAAGTGTTTGAACATATCTATATAATACCTGGTTTATAAAATAACTTGCAAGTTTATGGAAAGAAAAGCTTATTAATAAGAGCAATAATTGCACCTGTAGAAAGAGCAAGTATGAGCCCACCCACAGCATAAGTAATGGTTTTCTTGGCCTTTTCTGTGCCACCAGAATTACCCGCCGAGGTAATGTATTGAATACCCCCGACAATGATAAAAATAACTGATAAAACACCTACAAAACCGAGTAATATACTAACAGCATTATTAAGGAGTTTACTAACTCCATCTAAGCTATTTGTATCTACTCCTTCAAAAAGTGTAACTGCAAGTAAAAATTTCATAATCTATATTCCTATTAATGCTAGTATAGCTCTAAATGATACTAATAGGCCAAGACTAATGGCGGCTTGGGTTAAACGATTCTTAGCAGATTTTACCGCATCAGGATTACCAGAAGAGGACACAACTTGCACAGCACTAATCAAAATCATTACCGCAAGCACAAGACCCATAATACCAATAAGCCAATTTGCAACAATATTAATAACAACACTGAGAGTACTATCATTATTTGCTAGTGTGGCTGCTCCACCGCAGAATAATGCCTTACCGGCTGGGCTCACATCTTTAGTGCAGTCTAAATCAGCAGCACGTGTGACCCCAGAAAGAGAGAAAACTATTAGAGTTGCCATACTAATAAGTGCTAAATATATAACTAATCTTGTGTGTTTCATTAGTCTTATTGTAATACATAACCTAGTTTGTTGAAATACATCTAAATATAATGACTGTTTGTAGGCTTTTGATTATCTTGGTAAATACAACTATAATCAATGCATAAGTATTATGAAAAAACTCCTCCAAATTTTTAGCGTATTTTTATTGTCATGTTTAGCGGTAGTACTTTTTGGTGTAGCTAATCATCAAGAAGCAAAAGCCAGTGGTCCATGGGCGTGTGTTACTAATGGAGGAAATGCCGGTAAGTGGGAAAATGCCGGTGTTATCAAAGCATGCGACGATTTTTTTGTATATGACCCGGTCTTGAGCGGAGAAGCCAAGGTAGCCGTATTTGTTTCTGGCAAAGATGCTGGTAGTGACGACGGTGGCCATGGCCCAGTGTTCAAAATTACACTTGCACCAGGCACTGGTAGTGATATTGGCTACATTCTAACCGATAATTCCGGCAATAAACTCACTGGTGATTTTATAAAAAATAATGCTAATGCAAAAGTACCTTTTGTAGCTACTGACACCAAGAAAGAATTTTGTTCAACTATTAAATCAACCGACTGTGATCCATATAATGGAGATAAGGTGGTTGTACAAGATGGTACTCTAGACAGTGGGCATGCAGGTGGCTTTAATATTAATACAGCCAAATATACTGGACCAGGCATTACTGATGCTACGCAAAAGGCTGCCGGATCTGCTGCTGCCAATGAAGGAGACTGTATCGTCAACCCTCTGAGTTTTTTCTTATGCCCGTTGAGAGATGCTATTGTACAAACTGTTGATGGTTTAACGGGCTTCTTGATAGGTCAATTAAGAATTACACCCTTAACATCTCAAGGTGGGGTACAAGACGGTTTTAATAGATTTAAGAATGTTGCCAATACACTCTACATACTTATTTTTCTGGTAATTATTTTTTCTAATTTCTTTAGCACAGGTCTTGATAACTATTCTATTAAGAAAATGCTACCAAGGCTCATAGCCGCAGTTATTGCCACTCAATTTGGATTTCTTATCTGCTCTCTTTTAGTTGATCTCTCTAATGTTGTAACTATCACGATTCCATCTATCGTTGATCAAACACAAACGCTCGGACAATCTATTGGAGGTAATTTTCTAGATTTAGCGGGTAAGCAACAAGGCGCCGGGAGCTTTGCAGAAGGATTAAATGGTGGTGTGAGTGGCGTTGCATATTTTGTTATTCTATTGTTCTTAGCAATAGCGCTACTTGTGATAGTTATCATCGCACTTGGTTACTTGATATTTCGTAATGTATTTCTTATTGTTTTGGTTTTTATAAGCCCTTTAGCTTTTGCAGCCTGGGTACTACCCCAAACTCAACAATATGCTAAAAAATGGGCCACTTGGTTTATTAAGCTACTTGTAATGGGGCCAATAGTAGGGTTAATACTAGCCGTCACGGTTGTAATTCAGACCATATTTCAGAATTCAACAGATAAATTCATGAATTTTATATCGGTATTTGTACCTTTTATTGGTATAGCTATTATACCTAAATCATTCAAGTGGAGTACTGATGTAATGAGTGCAGCCGGAAAAGTTGCTGCTGGCTCGGCAGTTGGTAAGGCCGCTACCAAAAGCTTCAAAGAAGGGAAGGCTGGTGATCTTACAGGGAAAGCAGTTAGTGGTGTAGGTGGAAAAGTGCCAGGATTTGGTACAGCAGCTACTAAGTATGGCGCCAAAAAACAAGCTGTTTATGCAAAAGGTCAAAAAGAAAATTATGGTGATTTTGCAACCAAAGATCTTATTAAGCTTTCTACTGCCAAAGGAGCGACTGGCGAGAATGCACGCAGAACACTTACCTCAAAAAGGTCTGATATGGCATATGAATTAGCTCGTAATGCAAATAATGGTATTGCTCCATCTGAACAACAACTTAAAGTACTAAGACAAATGAATGAAGCTTTGGTTGCTAGTGGTCAACAACCGATACGAGCAAATATTCCTGCTGGTACATCCATGCCTAGTGATGCAAATCCTCCAAATGGTGGTACTGATTGGTCTGATGTAGTAACAGTTTTGCCTGCAGGTGGTGGCCCTAGTGTAGGCGGATCAGGTGGCTCAACCGGTTCTCCTGTTGGCCCTCCAACGCCTAGCGCACCACCAACAAGATCGGGTCGCCCTGCACCTACCCCTG